>VFKY01000257.1 GCA_009885275.1 Verrucomicrobiota bacterium
GCGGTTTCGATGGCGGCGATTGCGAGCATCGATTCGATTTCGCCCAGATCGGCTTCCCCGGCGACGACGAATTTAAGCTGGTGTTCGTAGCTCCGGCACCACGCACTGATGACTTCCGGTTGAAAGCGAGTGGCCTCATGCCGATCTGTCCATGCCTGCCCACCTAATTCTATGGATGGCGTTGAGTTGGCTAATTTTGGACTCAGGGAAGCTAGATCGCAGGCAATGCCATCCGGAGAGATCGTCGCGGCCGTCTCGATGGTGATATGTTTCCCGTCCGCTTTGAGCATCGCTGCAAGTTCATGAATACCCTTAGCAATCATCGGCTCGCCACCCGTAACCACACAATGGCTCGCCGGATATTTTTTTACCACATCAAGGATTTGCACGAGCGTCATTTCATCCCCCTCTGGATTCCATGAGGCATACGGTGTATCGCACCAGTGACAGCGGAGATTGCAACCTGACGTGCGGATAAACACCGAGGGCACGCCTGTAAGTTTACCCTCACCTTGCACTGAATAAAAAATTTCACTGATGCGCATGGCGTTCACACTAGCACATATCATGATCACCGCGATGAGTGAGTCTTCATATCTTGTTGGCATGACAGCCCATTTAATGATACGGAGAGTGCCCCATATCTCTAAGCTCCCCATACTTCGTGTTTCGCCCCCTTCTTACCCTTCCACTTTTATGCGTGATACTGCTCTTGGCCAGTTGTTCATCGCAACCAGAGTCATACACTTACAACTTCGTTTATGGTAAATCCGTCCTGTTACGGGGACGTTATGCCGTGGCTCCCAAGGATGCGCCCGAAGCCGTGAAACGGGCCGTGGCAGCCGGAAATCGCTTGCAAGGCAAGCCTTACATCTACGGCGGAGGTCATCGCAGCTTTGAAGAGCGCGGTTATGATTGCTCCGGCACAACCTCCTATATGTTACACTATGCTGGACAACTGCGTGCACCAACACCTTCTGATGCTTTTCGCAGTTATGGCAAGCCAGGACCCGGTAAGTGGATCACCATTTATGCGAAACGTGGCCATGTCTTTAGCGTCGTAGGCGGTCTCCGACTCGATACTGGCTACAATGGTCAAAACGAAGGCCCCAAGTGGAGCACGCGCCCACGCCCTACCAAGGGATATGTTGCCCGGCATCCTCCTGGATTATAAGATTTACTTGGCCAACAAGTCAACTGCAACCAATTGCTTGCCATCACGGGCATAAAGAACACCATTGGAATACGCTGGGTAAGAACGATGCCCGGCACGGAGAATTTGATCCTGTGCGAGAAGCTCATACTTTTCTGGAGAAGCTTTTACTAATGTAAGCTCGCCCGCTTCCGTCACGATAACCAGAATGTCCTTAATCAAAAGGATAGTACCGCCGGATAATTTACCAGACTCCCACATGAGCTTGCCGTCTTCCACTCGAATACAGCGAAGGGATTGCCCGAATTCCTGTCGACCATTCAATCCGTAAACATATCCGTCCTTATAAACGGGAGAGCTGTAGTGACAGTCCAGCACATTTTGTTTTTTCCAAACATCAACAAGCTTTCCCGATGGCTCCCATTTCCAGAGACTAGCTCCCACATCATAGCTCGCTGTTATGAAGAGCTTGTCTCCACACCAGATGGGAGTGGCCGCATTTACCGAAGCGTCTATTTCTGGACGAAGACGCTCGCTAAATTTCACACTGCCATCACGAGCATCGCAGACCACAAGGTTGTTTTTCATCCAGCAAATCAACGAGGGGAGTTTTTCGGTCTCATAAAAAATAGGCGCGGAATAGGAAGCTTCATCATCAACCGATTGCCAGACCATTTTGCCATCCTCAAGGTTTAAAGCGATCAATCCAGCCGCGCCCTTGTCATTTTTACCGCCTGCCGCAATGATAACATTTGAACCAACTACAATCGGTGGACAAACGCGACCGAAAAATCCCTGCGGGGAATTAACTTCCTTCACCGTGTCATAGTGCCAGAGCATTTTTCCCGTCTTCAAATCCAGAACATGAATCCGCCCTTCTGCCCCGTGGAGAATGACTTTGCCTTGAGCAATGGTCGGAGTAGCTCGCGGTCCTCGATCCATGCCAAAACTATCCGCATAACTGTTGGCATAAGAAAAATGCCAAAACTCCGTACCATCTTTTACATCAAGCGCTTCAACCAGTACCTGATCATCAGCCCGATGAAAAACAATGACTTTACCATCGGCTACCGCTGGCCCGGCAAAACCACCACCGAGAGGATGCGACCAGAGAATTTTCGGACCGGAGACAGGAAAGCTTCCTGAAATTTGTTCACTCACCTCAGCGACACCGTTGCGCTGTGCGCCCATGAATTGAGGCCAGTCAGCAGCCAGAAGTGATTTCGTTGCAAGAAGCAATGCAAGTACGGTCAAATATCGAATTTGCATAAAATACATGATTATGCCCACCATTCCTTCAGGACTGCAAAATCACGCTTGGTGGCTTTGATTGCCGACTCAAGATAGGCGGGGTCTTTAAGACTTCCCTCGAGGTACTCGACATGCAGGGAAACCGGGCCGGTGAAGTTGATTTTTTTTAGCATGACTGCGTAGTCTTTATTAACCACGCCTTCACCCAGAGGACACGCCTCTGCCTTTTTGGCGCCCCATTTGAAGTTCTTAAAGTAAGCAGCTCCAATACGATCGCGCACCAGATTGAATTCCAGCGGCCACGACAAAGAGCCCTCGACCGTTGCGTGATAAATATCGAACGCAAAAGCCCATTCCTCTGGCGAATAATCACGCATGAGCGAATAGACATCCCAGACTGGGGCGCCGAGATAATCTTTGCCCGAATGATTTTGATAAAGAGGCTGAATGCCTATCTCTTTGCTCAGGGCAATCAGGTCTTTAAATTTCACCCGCCACTCATCCAATTGCGGCATGATGGGTTTGGTCAGATCATACTTCTGATAAAGCATCCGATAATGCTTCACGCCCATTGCTTTGGCGGTGCGAAGGACTTTTTCCGTATTTTGAGCAGCGCTGACTTCATTGATACCGGAAGTCATGATCGAAATTTTCAAGCCGCGCTTCTTCAATGCCTCTGCAAGCTTGGGCAAATCTTCTTCCACTTTTTCAGGCAAGACATGACCGCCGGGCCGAATCGGTGCCTCAATGCCATTCACGCCTAAATCTGCGGCAATATCCGCTAATTGATCAAACTCCATCCCTAGAAGATGTTTAGTAAAAAAACAATAATCTGGTTTTGCCTCATCTTTTGAAAAAGCATCCTTCGCTCCTCCGAGAATAAGTCCTGTCGTGATACCTGCAGATTGCAGCATGAAATTTCTTCGTGTTTTCATCCAATGGTAGTGTTGAGGTGCTTTATATAAACGCTGAAATCGCAACTGACTTTCTTTAAGAGCAACAATAGCCTCCAATACTCTTCCCTGAGACAAGGTGAATGCCCTATTATGGGTTACTTGCTTTGGGTGGCAGCATGAGTGGAATATCGTCCTCTGAAATCGGTGGCAGTAACGGACTGGCACGCATTTCTTTGGGAATATCTTCTGGTGATAAGGCTGGCAGCAAAGGGTTGGGCCCCTCCTTCCATGAACGTGTCCACATGGGAGCCACCTTCCACGGGGTCGGCTCATCATCAGGATAGCTCTCTCCAGTCCCAGGTTTAGAGGTGAGCCGATGAAGACCAATCACCTGTAAATGAAGACCGCGAATGTAAAACACGGTGTATTCACTCAATCCTTCGACCAGACTTCGACCTCTTTTAAGCAGAGGTTTACCGCGCAAGATGAGCTCACCATCTCTCTCGATATAAGCCTCCTGTCCTAGTGCTATCAAATGCTCCTTGAAATCCACTTGGAGATACACCTTGCCCTTGGCCCGCACTCTCACAGGTTGGCCCTTGGTATCTTTTTTTAAGACCGTGATTTCATCGGCTGTCACTTTGTAAAACGGTGCAATCACAAGGCTGTCGGCACTGATTTTTTTTGAGTCCTCAAATGTCATCGAAAGCAACTGACTGACATCCTCAGTCTTCTCATTTTGCACGTCATCCGCGGTGCTTTTTGTTTCTTTGGACGTTTCACAACCTGATAACACTGTAAAACCACAGGCCGCGAGCCCTTGCAATATTTCTCGTCGCTTCAAAAAAGGTGCGCTGACTTCCATTTGCGAAGCATAATCAATGCAAGAGTACGATACCATCATGTTTTTTTAAAAAACGTAGTGATTATTAGCTTGTCCGCCCATCGATGATTCCGCTACATTAAATCCTTTATGAACGAATGGTATCTACTTAAGGTGTCCACCAATGAAGTTTTCGGCCCCTTGCCGATTGAGCAACTCCGTTTTTGGGCATCCGAGGCGAAAATATCTCCGATGGATCGCTTATCCAATGACGAGCGTGTTTCTTGGCGCCGAGCCCCCATGATTGCAGAGCTTCAGATGGACTGGCTCATTGAGATGCCTGACAATTATCTCTACGGCCCCACAAGTGTTGGCACGTTACAAGAATTTTTAGCAACTGGTGAAATTGATGAGCATATCATGGTCATCAATACCGCCAAGGGAAGCAAGAGTCGAATCAAAGACCTCGACTTCTTCAAAGCAAGTCCCCAGCGCATGCGCGGCGCTCAAGAAATTAGCGATACGGATATTTCCGATGCCGGCGGTGCCGCAAATACTCTACTCAAGCAACGCATCAACTGGTTGGAAGAACAAGTCATGGAATTGCAACGTGACGTTGATCTATGGCAGCAGCAATCCAGCTCTATTCGCCAGCAATTCATCGAAGCCACGGGGCGCGATCCTTTTTAAGCCTTACGGAATCAGTCTTACAGCGTATTCTTCGTAAACTCTGCTTGCACATTTTGCAGAAACGCTTAAATGACAAACTCACTTTTCTACACGCGCGAGTGGCGGAATTGGTATACGCGTAAGATTAAGGATCTTATGCCGCAAGGCTTGGGGGTTCGAGTCCCCCCCCGCGCACTTTCTTTCGCTATTAGCAAAGAAAGCTGAAAGTGATTGGTTTCCCTGATGCATCATCCGAGTCAACCCATACCATGCCTGCATCAGATACTGCAACTCTCCTGATCCATTGCCCGGACCAACCTGGTCTTGTGCATGAAGTAACAGGCTTCATCTTCGCGCATCAGGGTAACATTCTCGACCTCGAACAGCATATCGATCCTCACGAAAATTTGTTTTTCATGCGCGTCGAGTGGTCATTGGAAAAATTTACTCTGAACAGAGACGCCATTGCTTCACTCTTTGCACCCTTGGGTGAACGTCACCAGATGTGGTGGAAGTTGCAGTTCTCTAGTGAACGCAAACGCCTTGCTCTCTTTGTCTCCAAAGAAAGTCACTGCCTCTATGATTTACTGTCACGTCATGAGTCAGGGGAATTGCCGGTGCATATCCCTCTCATCATCAGCAATCACGAAACACTCAAGTCTGCTGCAGCTAGGTTCGACATTCCCTTTCATCATTTCCCTATTTCACCTTCCAACAAAGTGGAACAGGAAAAAGCACAACTTGATCTCCTGAAGCACCACCACATCGACACCATCGTCCTAGCGCGTTATATGCAGATCATTGGCGAATCCCTGATCAACGCCTATCCAAATCATATCCTCAACATTCATCACTCTTTTTTGCCGGCATTCATAGGTGCTAAACCCTATCATCAAGCATACGAACGCGGAGTGAAGCTTATCGGGGCAACCTCTCACTATGTCACGACGGATCTCGACCAAGGTCCGATCATCCATCAAGACGTGATGAAGGTATCTCATGAAGAAAGCGTTGAGGACTTAGTCCGTCTCGGCAAAGACCTTGAAAAAACAGTGCTCGCCAAAGCGCTTTGGTGGCACGTCACCAACAAGGTGCTCGTTTATCACAACAAAACGGTCGTCTTTTCATAGACGAGGACGTCGATGAACTCAGGTCAACTCGGCCACCGCTGCATCCATCGATTTCACATCTTCGATGCTGATCACTTTGATACCTTTTTGGATGCGGCCCATCAATCCTGCCAACACACCACCAGGGCCAAGTTCAATAAATAAATCATGGCCATTGTTGATCAATAACTGCATCGACTCCGACCAACGCACCGAACCGGAGACCTGACGCTCCAGAGTGTTGCGGATAACGATTTCACTGGTAACAGCGTCGGCTTCAAAATTACTGATCACAGGAATGGTGGGCATTTGAATGGCTGTGGCTTGAAGCACTGCGGCCAGCTTGTCCTGCGCTGTTTTCATCAAACGCGAATGATAGGCGCCGGCCACTGCTAGTTCGACCGCTTTACGAATCCCCTTACCTTTAGCTTTTTCCACGGCGGCTTTGATGCCCTTAACACTGCCACTGAGCACAATCTGTCCCGGCGCATTAAAATTTGCCACATCGACATGACACTCACTAGCCAATTCACGCACGGCGATCTCCTCGCCGCCGATCATTGCGGCCATGCTGCCCTTTGTCTCTTCACAAGCTTCCTCCATGAAGCTACCGCGTTGAAAAACCAACTTTAATCCAGTTTCAAAATCAAAGGTTCCAGCGGCAGCGTGCGCTGTAAATTCGCCAAGCGACAATCCGGCACAAGCCGCTATCTCCAAGGACGGCACCCGATCCTGCAACACCTTCAGAACTGCAAGCCCATGAACATACAGAGCCGGCTGACAACGTGAAGTACGCGTCAACTCCTCCATCGGTCCGTTAAACATTGCCTCTGTGAGACTAAAGCCCAACGTCGCATCAGCACACTCGAATAATGCTTTGGCTTGAGGATAGGCTTCCGCAAGATCTTTGCCCATGCCGACTTTTTGCGCACCCTGACCGGAAAATAACAACACCACTTTTTTTGCCATATCTAATGTCTTTCAGTATTTGAAGCTATTTTCTTAAACCAGTCCACCTGTTGCGCAACGACTTCTTCAAGCAGTTCAGCAGCACACGCAATGGCTTCAGGGATGGGCATCTCATCAGGCTTTATCTGCAAGAGTCCATCAAAACGAGAAATCAAAGCGTCGCTCGACTCTATGATGCCACCGATGCCTATCACGGGTTTCCCAGCTTCGCGAGCCATTGCTGCCACACCCATCGGGCCTTTACCATGAAGTGTTTGAGCATCGAGTTTACCTTCGCCGGTAATGATCAAGTCTGCCATCTCGATGCGTTGCTTTAGTCCTGTAATATCAGCTACAAGATCAAACCCGCTTTGCAAGCGAGCCCCACAAAAGCTCATCAGCCCGAAACCAAGACCACCCGCAGCGCCAGCGCCTGGTTCATGGCGATGGTTGCAACCAAGATCGCGCTGCACGATCTCCGCCAGCCTGGTGAGGCGAGACTCAAAAAACTCAATGTCTTTGACCCCTTTCTGGGGACCATAAACTCTAGTGGCACCATGCTCTCCGAGCAATGGGTTCGTCACATCACAGGCAACCACCACTTCACATGAAACAGCTCGACTCCGGACAATGCGCTCCACGCGCTCGATCTCCGATGGCAAAATGCTGACTCGTTCCCCATGAGTATCTAAAAAGTCATACCCCATGACGGAAGCCATACCAGAACCTCCATCATTCGTAGCGCTTCCACCGATACCAATAATGATGCGCTGCGCTCCATTCTCGATGGCATGAAGCATCATTTCCCCGGTGCCCACTGTACTTGCAGAATATGGATTGAGCGGCAGATCACTAACCATGGCCAAGCCTGAAGCCACGCTCATTTCCATGATGGCTTCTGTTTTACCCTGTTGCTGAATCAGGCCATAACGCGCTGAAATCATACGACCACAGGCATCATGAACCGACACCTCGCACGATCGACCCCCAAGTGCCGTGAGAACAGCTTCCGTGAAGCCTTCTCCGCCATCCGCTATGGGACATACTTCAATATCTACCTCTGACCAATCACGCTTCAGACCGCGCGTCACCGCATCCGATGCCTGCCGAGTGGTAAGTGAACCCTTGAATTTATCGAGAGCAAGCAGGATGCGCATAGTTTCTCCTAACCGAAGATGAGGATGGTTGCAAGCATGTGACTGTTATTCTGACATCTCCGCAATCACTGCCACCGGCCGCTTCTTCACCTCTTTGATGACCACCGCTAAATATTCACCAATGATACCGAGACAGAAAAAAAGCGCGCTCGAAATGAATGACAAATATAACACCAGTGTAGCGATGCCGGGATTGGCGCCGATATGATATCCCAGCAGTGAAAACGAAGGGAATAGACGATTAAAAAGGAATAATCCTGCGGAGAACAAGGTGGTAACCCCCATCAATAATCCTACCAGAGTCGCGAGACGCAAAGGGGCGGTACTGAAGTTAACCAGATTGTTCGTAGCCAATATGACCAGCCGAGTGAGATTGTATTTGCTCTGCCCATACAAACGAGGCGGGCGTTGATAAGTAAATGTTGATTGCTTGAACCCAACCCATGAACGCAGCCCCCGATGCACCGGCGTAGCCTCACTAAGACGACATAACGCAGCGTGAACACGTTGATTGAAAACACAGAAGTCTCCACTGTCCAGAGTGTAGTCGTGCTCTGCGGTCCAGCTCATGATGCGGTAAAAAAGTTTATACGCAAACCGGAGCCATAGCGGCGAATCCTCACGCTTACCACGCACTCCAGCACAGACATCAAACCCTTCTTGTGAAACTTTTTGATAAAGCTCCACCAACACATCAGGCGGATCTTGCAAATCACAGTCAATCACTCCTATGCACTCTGCTTTCGCATTTTGAATACCCGTCCACACGGCTGGCTGATGACCAAAGTTACGACTCAAGCGAATGCACTGATAACGGGCGTCTTTGCGATGCAAATCCCAAATCATCTGCGCAGTGGCATCACTACTGCCATCATCCACGAAAAGAATCTGCCAAGAGCCATTCGTAACCTTTTCAAGTTGCGGGGTTAACTTCTCCACCAAGACAGGAATGGACTCCTGCTCATTATAGCAAGGTATCACAACACAGAATTTAGGCAGACTCTTCACATCGCTCATCGTTCATAAACTCCATCGCCGACCATGATCACGCAACGAAAATCTACACGGTATAAACTCGAAGAACTCATCAAGTTATCGCCTATTCATCCTTCCAGTGATGTGTTTTGACTGTTTTCAATTCGCAGCGGTATGAATAGAGCCATTGCTTGGCCATAATTATGCTAGAGAAGCATTTGCAACCCATCAGCCCATCAGTTGACAACCCCTACCCATCCCCTATTTTCAGCGCCCATTTTAGATCAGCACCATGAGCACCGAACCCCACGTCAAATCCGCCTACAACGTCAAAAACCCCTTCATTGCGCATCTCAAAAATGCCTATGACCTAACGGGTGTCGGTGCCCCCAAGCATACTCGTCATTATGAAATTGATTTGACGGGTTCAGGTATGGAATTTCTCCCGGGCGACTCGCTGGCGGTGCAACCCACCAATGCCCCTGCTCTCGTCGAACTCGTACTTAAATCTCTCAATTTCACAGGCGAGGAAACCGTGCCTAATCCCAAAGGGGGTGAAGCCAGCATTCGCCATGTGTTGACCGATGTATTTTCTCTCACTGAAGTCGATATCAAACTGCTCAAAGCGGTAGCGGATAAGAGTGGTAACAGCGAACTAATGGCTCTGACCGCTCCAGAAAAAAAAGAAGAGCTGAAGAAGTATTTTTGGGGGCGGGATGTGCTCGATGTGCTTGAGGAAAACCCCTTCGCCATCTTTGAACCCGCCGAGTTCACTGGACTTCTCCGCAAGTTGCTCATCCGACTCTACTCCATCTCCTCCAGTCTCAAGGCATATCCAGAGCAAGTTCACCTCACGGTGGCCACTGTGCGCTACGAGAGTCATGGTAGAACTCGCGGCGGCGTTTGCTCGACCTTCCTTGCCGATCGCGTATCGGAAACCACACCCCTGCCTACCTTTATCAAATCCGGCATGGGATTCCGCTTACCTGAACCGACATCGGACACCCCCATCATCATGTGTGGCCCGGGCACCGGCATCGCGCCATTCCGCTCATTCCTTCAAGAACGAAAGGCCACTGGAGCCAAGGGTAAATCGTGGCTCTTCTTCGGAGAGGTCAATCGCTCTACCTGTTTCTTCTACGAGAAGGAATGGGAAGACTATCTTACCGATGGCACACTCAGTAAGATCGACACTGCATTTTCCCGTGATCAAGAGAAAAAACTCTATGTGCAACATCGCATGCTAGAGCGTGGCAAGGAACTATATGAATGGCTTGAACAGGGCGCGATCTTCTACATCTGCGGTGATGCCACACGCATGGCCACGGATGTGGATAATGCTCTCCGTGAAATCGTGGCTAAGGAAGGTGGCAAATCACCGGAACAAGTGATCGAATACATGGATGCCCTCAAGACTTCGAAGCGCTATCGGCGTGATGTCTATTGATGTGATTGGCTTTTTTCGAATATCACTTAAGCGTCACAAATTATACTTTGTGCAAGCTCTGCCGCTTGTTAGTGTAGCCTTTATGTCCTCGCGTATTTTACTCCTCCTCCTTTGTTCCGTGGCTTTCATGGCATCTGCACAGACGCCCGTTCCAACTGAAGACAAGTTTCGCAATCTCATCATGGATGTGCAACGCTTACAGGCTGAGGGAAAAAATGCTAATGCCTTGGAAAAGCTGAATTTGGCGGAAGAGCTTCAACCGCAAAGCCCCATTATTCCAAACGCACGCGGCAGCATCTACACCGCCATGCGCAATTTCGACAAAGCGCGGGAATGCTTCAACAAAGCAAAGGAACAAAGCCCCGACAGCTTCGAGCCTAAATTCAATCTCACTGAACTAAACTATGTGCAGGGAAAGTATGCTGATGCTGAGGCAAGTTTTTCGAAATTACTGACCGATTTCCCAAAGATCCGCCAAGAAGTGCGCCACCTCATTCAGTTTAAAGTGCTCGTTTGCCAGTTGAAGCAAGACAAGGTGTCAGAGGCAGAAACGACCAAGAAGGCTTTCACCTTTATGGATGACACCCCCGCCTATTATTTCACTCAAGCCGCCTTTGCATTTCAGAAGAACAATAAACCCGATGCTCAAGAATGGCTCACCAAGGCAGGTACGATATTCAAACTACCAGATAACGCCGCCTACCTTGACACCCTGATGGAGGCCCATTGGATCGATAGCATCAGCGTTCCTGAAAGTGTGAGTAAATAGTCACTCCTTTTTAAATCTCACTCAAACTGTCGCAAACCAGCGTTTGGTGAGCAAAGGTAATCGGGTGCCCCTTGAACACCCAGTGGCGGTAGCTGACGGGCAGGCTCGTAGTCCGGCCTTCAGGCCGTCATTGCTAACGCAATGGATTTGATTCCCGACGGCCTGAAGGCCGGACTACGAGCAGTATCGGATCAAACGCGCTCTCTAGAGTTTGTCCAAGTCTCGCTCTTTGGTGAACGTCACAGGGGCACTCCACGTATACCATTCCACATCATCTAATCCACGAAATTGGGTTTCAAATTTCTCCCA
>VFKY01000408.1 GCA_009885275.1 Verrucomicrobiota bacterium
GCCGCCACCACCAAGAGTCATTGAGCCACCGAAAGAGATGGAACAAAAAATGGTGGAACAGACTCCTGTAAATGAGCCTGAGGAAAAGCCCGTGGAAACACCGAAGGCTGATGAACCGCCTGCGCCCCTTGGTACCAACGTGGCTGGGAACGGACCTCCCGATGGATTTGGTCTGTCCGGTGGCAATGGTGCTGGCGGGAACGGTCTGGGTGGAAGCGGCACTGGCAAGCGTGTCGGTGGCAGCAAGTATGGCTGGTATGCCGGACAGGTGCAGAGCAAAATCGCCGATGCGATGCGCAAGAACAGCCGCACTCGCAATGCCAGTCTCTCGCTCCAAGTACGCATCTGGCCGGATTCCTCCGGACGCATCAGTCGTGCTCAACTGGTTGGTTCCACTGGTGATACGACAGTGGATGAGGCCATCAAAAATGAAGTGCTCACAGGAATGCAACTTCAGGAACCCCCACCGGCTGATATGCCAGTTCCCATCGTCCTGCGACTCAGTGCCCGAAAGCCAAATTAAATGATGATCCGTGATTATATGCCCGCTCTAAAAAAACAAATCTCATCCTGGATGGTCGCGCCACTCATGGCTTGGCTGTTCATGGTGATCATGCCCTGGTCCGTGGCCAATGAACTGCCAAAACAAGCAACGCCCACCACAGCCAATCCAGCTCCGGATGTTTCGGCCGATTTGTTTGATTCAAAAAATCCACCTGCACTACCCAATCCACCTCCAGCGTCACCCTCACAGAATGTAACGATCAATTTGATCAATCGCCTTGTTCAGCGTGGTGTGCTAACCCAGGCCGATGCTGCGGAGTTGATCAAACAAGCTGAGGACGATGCCGCCACCGCCAAAGCCCAGGCGGAAGCCGCGCAGGAGCCTGCTGCTAGTGACGATGCCGTGCATGTGACCTACGTGCCCGAAACGGTGAGAGCGCAAATACGCGATGAACTCAAACAGGATGTGCTGGCTCAGGCGCGTGATGAAAACTGGGCTGCCCCTAAAACACTGCCTGAGTGGGTTTCACGCTATAAATTCTTCGGGGATGTGAGGCTGCGCTATGAGGGGATTTTGTATCCTGATGGCAATGATAACACGGGAGCTTTCCCGAATTTTAACGCCATCAACACCGGCTCTCCTTTCGATGTCAGCGGCACCCAGTTTTCACCGCAATACAATGTCGATCAAGAGCGTCAGCGCATGCGTTTGCGTGCCCGTTTTGGCGCCGAAATTGATCTTGGGGATGATTTCACTTCGGGATTCCGTATTGCCACGGGTGAAAACAATTCACCGATAACAACCAACCAGAGCATGGGATTGGCCAATCAGGCTCAGGGTGGTAATTTCAGCAAGTACGCCATCTGGCTCGATCGCGCCTTCATCAAATATGAATTAGGAGATGATCCGAATAAAAAACTGATGCTGACCTTCGGGCGTTTCGACAATCCGTTTTTTTCAACCGATGCGATATGGGATGATGATCTCGGATTTGATGGTCTCAGCGTGCAGGCAAGATACGAAATCATCGACAATTTTACGCCTTTTTTGAATGCGGGTATTTTCCCTGTGTTTAACACCGATTTGAATTTCTCATCCAATCAGCCCACCAAGTTTGAGAGTGAGGACAAGTGGCTCTATGGAGCACAGGCCGGTGTGGATTGGAAGATCAAGGATGACATCAATGCCAAATTTGCGGTCGCCTATTACGACTTTGATAACATGGAAGGCAGGCTGTCCACGCCCTACACCCCATTGACCGCACAGGATGCCGGAGACAGTGACAACACGCGTCCCTCCTTCGCCCAAAAAGGCAATACCTACATGGCACTGCGCAATATCATTCCGTCAGCGCTCAATAACTTCGGCACCAGCTATCAGTATCAATATTTTGGACTGGCCACACCTTATCAAAACCTGGTCTATACCGGTCGTATTGATCTCAATCATTTTGAGCCCTGCCAGATTTCGATTGTGGGAGAATACATTAAAAATCTCGCCTTCGATCAAGCGGACATCAACACCAAGGCGGTGAACAATCGTGGTCCGAATACGCCTCTTGGAGTGGGGGACTATGATGGGGGTGACACCGCATGGTTCGTAAACCTGCAACTGGGTAAATCCGTCTTTGAAAAACGCGGCGATTGGAATGCCACCATCGGCTATCGTTACATCGAGTCAGATGCCGTGGTGGATGGGTTTAACGACTCAGACTTCGGGAATGGAGGTACCAATATGAAGGGCTACACCATCGGTGCCGCCGTGGCTCTTTCACCACGTGTGCGACTTGGTATCCGATGGCTGAGTGCCACTCAGATCGCTGGTCCTCCGCTCAAGAGCGACGTCATTCAATTGGATCTCAACGCTAAATTCTAATCATGTTTCGAAAACTTCTTCCCCTCATTATTCTCATGCACCTGGCCGGTGTCGTTACCGCTGCTGATGCCAATGCTGCTGCTCTCGCTGCGGAAAAGCGTCTGCGTGATACCTTGCGCGCCACCATGCTCCAATTACGCACGGCAGAGGCCGAGCGCATCACGCTTCAGGCAGCGCAGTTGGAGAGTGAACAAAAAAACCAAGAGCTCACCACACAACTCGCCGACTTGGGTAAGAAGCTGGAAGCCCTCAACAAGCAAAGCGCCGCTGATAAAGATGCCGCGAGTAAAGAGTCTGCCGGATTAAACAACCGCCTCAAGGATGCGGAAATGGAGATTGATCGCCTTAAGGTGGCCCTTGAAAAATGGAAGCTTGGTTACAAGCAAGCTGTGGATGTTGTCGCCACCAAGGAAAGTCAGCGCACGGCTCTCACCTCTCAGGTCGTAATGCTCAACCGTGAACTTGAAGACCGATCTGCCAAAAATATCGAGCTCTTCAAGATCGGCAGTGAGATTCTCACCCGCTACGAAAAATTTGGCCTCGGCACTGCCTTGACAGCCCGTGAACCATTCGTCGGCACCACCAGAGTCAAAATTCAAGGGCTGGTTCAGGATTATCAAGACAAGCTCGTCGATCAAAAAATCAAACTGCCAGCGACCGCTGATACAAAACCAGTCGCATTACCAAACTCGCCTGAAAATAAAACGCAAGCTGGCAAAATGCCTCCGAGCGAAGCGCCCATCGCTTCCCCTGGTGCGGCTCAACCCAGTGCTGCTGACAAGAAATCCGATCAGAAATCCAAACCATGAAAGTAAGTCGTGTTATTTTTTCTGGCACTGCTGTTGCCACTCTCGCTTGTCTGTTCCTCGGCTGGCATGGACAGGCCATGTCGGCGGATGCTCCATCCGCCGAAGGAAGTGATGTCCTCGGTCGCATCGGTGATCTTGAGGTTAAAGTAGAAGACATTCGCTCTTCACTTTCCAACCTTGGAGCGCGTGACGAGGCTGCCATCTCCCGTGATCCTGCCGTCCTCAATCAAGTGGTGCGTTCAATCCTTGTTCAGAAGATCATTTTAAAGGAGGCGCTGGCCAAACAGTGGGAGAAACAACCTGCTGTCGTTGCCCAACTCGAACAGGTGCGCCAGAGCACTCTCAGTGAGAGCTATCTGCAATCGATCACCAATCCGCCTGCGAATTATCCTGGCGAGGCAGAAATTAAAAGCGCCTACGAATCAAGCAAAGCCTCGATCCTCGTGCCCCGCTCCTATCGGTTGTCGCAAATCTTTATCTCTAGCCTCAAGGGAGCCGACAAGACCACCGCCGATCAGGCGCAGAGCAAGTTGGAGATGATCCGGAAAAGTCTCAAACCCAAGGACGCGGACTTTGCTGCCATTGCTTCCGCAGAGAGTGAAGAGAAGGAGAGTGCCTCCCGTGGTGGTGAAATTGGATGGCTTTCTGAAACTCAGATCCAGCCTGAAATAAGATCACAGCTCACGAGCCTGACTTTGAATGCCATCTCCGAACCCATCCGTCTCGATGACGGCTGGCACTTCATCAAGGTGATCGACATCAGGGAGCCTTACACTCCCACGCTCGATCAAATCCGCGGTCAGCTCGTGCAACAACTGCGCACCGAGCGCACACGTTCCAACAGTCAGGCATACATTGCTAGGCTGTTGCAGGAGAATCCCCTCGCCATCAATGAACTCGCGCTTTCAAAGATCCTACCGAGCGATCTTGCGAAAGTGAAAAGTGAAAGCAGATAGCAGAAAAGGGAAAAGGGATAAGGGATAAGGGATAAGGGGTAACAGATAAGAGATAAGGGGTAAGGGTCCACCCAAGCGGACTGAAGTCCACGCTCCATGCCTTCCTAGCCAAGCCGCCCAACGCCCTCCGACCACCTCCAACAGTCTAAAGTCTACAGCCTACAGCCTACAGCCTAAAGATCCCCGAAGCGGA
>VFKY01000329.1 GCA_009885275.1 Verrucomicrobiota bacterium
ACCGATGGCGCACTGCGGTCCACTGCTGAGCCAACGCACGTCGTTGGCGATCTTGAAGAGGGAGGTCGCGATAGTTTTGACCTGACCGCTGGCTTCGACGAGAGCGTCCTTGGCGGATTGGGCTTCGAAGTGGTCATTGGCTTCGCGGAAAGGAATACCGGTCTTTTCAGCAATCAGTGCGATGGCTTTGGCTGGAAACTCAGGGTGACAGTTTAAGCCGGTGCCGACAGCTGTGCCACCGAGGGGTAATTCCATGATGGCCTTGATTGCCTTGTGGGCGCGGTCGACGGAGAGTTCCAATTGACGGGCATATCCTCTGAATTCCTGACCAAGACGGACGGGTGTAGCATCCATGAGGTGGGTGCGTCCGATTTTGAGGACATCCCAGAATTCCACGCCTTTTTTTGTAAGTGAGCGCTCAAGGGCTTCGAGAGAGGGTAGGAGCTTGTTGGTCAGTTCCTGGGCCACCGCGATGTGCATGGCCGTGGGGAAAGTGTCGTTGGAAGATTGCCCCATGTTGACGTGATCGTTGGGATGAACCGGTTCCTTGGCTCCAATGGGCTTGCCGGCGATCTGGCAGATGCGGTTGGAGATGACCTCATTGGCGTTCATGTTTGTGCTGGTGCCCGATCCGGTTTGGTAGATATCGAGCACGAAATGTTCATCGAGTTTACCGGCGGCGACTTCCAGGGCGGCTTGTTCGATGAGTTCCGCCTTGTCCTGAGGTAGGATACCGAGCTCGGCATGGACCTTGGCTGCGGCCCACTTGATCAGTCCGAAGGCGTGAATAACCGGGTAGGGGACGGGGCGACCGCTAACGGGAAAGTTTAAAACGGCGCGCTGCGTGGAAGCACCGTAAAGAGCTGATGTAGGCACGGACATCTCGCCCATGCTATCCTTTTCGATTCTAGTACTCATGGCGGATTACATGGCACCTTTCTTCAAGTAAGAAAATGCGATGAAACCTGCGATGATAAAGCACACTGCGATAATTGTTCCTATAACCATAAGAGGCATTAGCAAAGAATGGAGTTCACGCCAGATATTTTTAGTAACAGTGACGATCTTACCCTTATAATAAGGAGTTATTTTTTTATAACCTCCCATAAATTTTATTTGCAATAGGCGTATCTCTTCCTAAAGTGCCTCCCCTATGGCAAAAACGTGCTGGCTCGAACGCAATAAGCGTAAACAAAAGACGGTTGATAAATACGCTAAGCTCCGTGAAGAGCTTAAGGCGAAGAAGGATTATGTAGGTCTCTCTATGCTTCCTCGTGATGCAAGTCCTACACGTATCGTAAATCGGTGTCGCGTCACAGGTCGTCGTCGTGCGTTTATCCGCCGCTTTGAAATGTCCCGTCTTACCTTTCGTGAACACGCCTTGCACGGTTTGATTCCCGGTGTGACGAAATCAAGCTGGTAACTTCAGCTGTTTTACATAATGATTTTGCAAAGGTGCTGCCTGAGCAGCACCTTTTTTTAATGCCCACTTATCAATACATCGCAATTAACGTTGAAGAAGGTTGTCCTCGCTGTCGCAAAGGATTTGATTTGCGTCGCCCAGTGGACAGAGCACCTCTCACCGAATGTCCGCTTTGCAAAAAACCTGTAAAAAAAGTTATTACATCCGTGAACACTCCCAGACTCACCAAGCCAATGTCTCTAAGCGATGCGAAGAGCGCGGGGTTCACTGTGCTGGAAAAACGAATTGATGGTTCCTACGAAAAACTTTAAGTTGCCCAAGGTGTAGCGTATAAGTTGCACCGCTTTATGATCCCTACTTTATCCATTCCTGCTCTAGCTCTCGTCACCAATGGTGTGACGCATGTCTGGGACTTGCGCGGCGATCAGGTGATCTGGCAGGTAGGAGTGGTGATGTTCTTCGTGTTGCTCAACGGCTTCTTTGTGGCCGCGGAGTTCGCGCTGGTCAAAGTTCGCGACAGCCAGCTGCAGGAGTCCATTGATGATGGACACAGCAATGCACGGTTCGCGCGTGGATTGACAAAGCATCTTGATGCCTATCTCTCCGCCACTCAATTGGGCATCACCCTGGCGAGTATTGCCTTGGGGATGTTGGGCGAACCTTATATTTCCCACATGCTCCAGCCGCTGCTGTTCATGATCGGACTGACGAGTGATGTGGTCATTCACAACACCGCATTTGTCATGTCTTATGCCGTGGTGACATTCTTGCATGTGGTCTTTGGTGAGCTCCTGCCCAAGTCGATCGCCATCCGCAAGTCCCTCCCGGTCACCCTGGTCGTCTCCCGGCCTTTGCACTGGTTTTATATTGTTCTCAAACCGGCGATCTTTATTCTCAACGGCACGGCCAACTGGATGCTTCGTGTGGTCTTCCGGATCGATCCCGTTTCGGAGGGCGAGCATGTTCACTCAGGGGAAGAACTAAAGCACATCGTCACTGAGAGTCAGCGCTCCGAAGAAGTGACGGAGACGGAGAAGCACATCGTACTCAATGCCCTGGCGCTCAATGACCGCTATGTCCGCGATGTCATGACTCCGCGTAAAGACGTAATTTCTTTGGACCTTGAAGAGTCTTTTGAGGCTAATCTTAAGGTGGCGTTTGAGTCCAAGCATACACGCTTCCCTCTGGTTGAGGGGCACCTCGATCACAGTATCGGCCTGATTCACATCAAGGATCTCATTCGATTGGTTCATGAAGGTGGCAAAGACAGGGACATGCGTAAAATTAAGCGTGAGCTGCTGCTGGTCCCTGAGATGATGCCTATTGATAAACTGTTGAGGTTCTTTCTCGATAAACATGCGCACCTTGCACTGGCGGTTGATGAATACGGTGGCGGTGTGGGTATTGTCACTCTCGACAACGTGCTCGAAGAAA
>VFKY01000016.1 GCA_009885275.1 Verrucomicrobiota bacterium
AACTGGAACAAAGTGAACACTTCCCGCTTGTTAGTGCTGCGAGAGCACCCATGATAGGCGGCTCATGAAATTTTCTGCTTCCCGTTTTTTTACCGCCAATATTGCGCTCCTGACTCTCATGCTGAGTAGTTGTGTGAGCTGGGATAAAATCCCGAAGATCTCACTCCCAAAACTACCGGAGATGCATGTTCCTTTTGTAAACCATGCGCCTGAAGACCCTCAGTTACCTTTCACACTGAAGCAGACCCTTGGCTATGGACATACATTGCAGTTCACTGCTTATGCCGGTCAAATTTCGCCAAACAAACTGTTCAACGGTTCTGTCATGGTTGACGAATCCGGTAAGATTGATCTCGGGAAATATGGCGAAGTACGCATTGGTGGCCTCAGTGCCCATGAAGCCATGCTCGCCATTCAAGCTGCATTCAACAAAAAGCGCGGTGAATCCATCATCAATGTGCAGCTTATTCAAATTGAAGATGTTCCCTTGCTCACTCTTCGAGGCGCCATCAGCAAGCCTGGTATCTACCCCTATTTTGAAGGTGCTACCGTCGCCAACGCTTTACAGTATGCCGGTGGACGAGACTCAAAATCCACTGGGCACACGGTTTACTTAACCCATAAAGGCGTGCGTGGTTATCATGCGAACGGTGATACCGCAAGCATCGCTCTGGAACCGGGCGACATCATCACTCTCTCTGACAGTCTCTAAGCCGCGGGCACCTCAAGACATGTCCGTAGATTCATCACAAAGTCCCACTCTATCCGCCATTGGAACCTCGCCTTTGCGTATCGGAGCGGGCATCACGCTGCTTTACATCCATGCCTGGAATCAAGCCATTTTTGCATGGCAGTATATCAGGCATCAACAGACCACCGACTTCATTGAAACTATCCGCAGCATCGGACTGCCCATGCCTAATATCACAGCAGTTGTTATCGCTATTGTCACCACCTTGACGGCAATCGGATGGATCTTCGGATTTTATAGCCGCCTATTGTCCCTATTATTCCTTCCAATTACGCTGGGCGCATTGCTCGTCGCGAATCGCGCCGATCAAGGCTTCGCCGCAGAAAGCGCCTTGCTCTATTTCTTCATCGCGCTCACGATACTCATCAATGGTTCTGGTTGGCTATCTTTGGACGCCATTTTTATAGGCAGACCCCGCAAAAAACGCCGACGGTAAGTCCAGCGCTTGCAATGAGTTGCGTCGTGAAAATGAAATGTGCTATGGTTCAACCGGTAGCATCTCAACACTCCACCATAGACGATCAACTCCCCTCGTGCCTATTCCTCTCCGCATCCTTGCCATTGATCCCGCCTTGCGCAACACGGGCTGGGCGATCATGCAAAGCGATGGCAAAAATGTTTCGGCGATCTGCTATGGCGTGATTCAGAATCCAGTGAAATTGCTCGGCTCGGGTTGTCTTGTTGCCATCCGGGAAAAGCTCTCGGAACTCATCAAAGAACATTGCCCCACCGAGTGCGCCTTAGAAGCCACTATTTATGTGCAGAGTTATCGTACCGCCATCACGTTGGGCGGCGTGCGTGGCGCCGTCCTCATCGCTGCTGGCGAACACGGTCTGCCCATTTATGACTATGCTCCGCGCGAAGTAAAGCAAGCCGCAGTTGGTCGCGGTGCGGCTGACAAATCC
>VFKY01000327.1 GCA_009885275.1 Verrucomicrobiota bacterium
CATTTTCGCTGAGCGCCTCCAAAATACCGGTAGCGGCCACAGTGCTAGCATAGGGTTTATCAGGTGGACTGATGGGCGGAGACGGCATCTTTATGTCCTTCCCCTGCATACGAGTAACGATAAAGGTGATGAAAACAAATCCAACAAGAGCACCGATGAATGTGATATAGCGTATGAGTTTTGAGATTATCATAATAGGATTGCTTTGAAGATGTTTTAAAAATCAATGATGTGAAAAAACGGGAAGCGGCTTGCCATGCTCCACATCGTGTACTTCGACGATGACCCCGTCATCCATCTGCGCAATACGATCAGCGTAAGGAAAGATACGATTGTCATGAGTAACGATGATCACGCAACGGCCTGGTACACGGGCTACTTTTTGAAATAAATCCATCACCAATGTTCCATTTTTGGCATCAAGCGATGCCGTAGGCTCATCACAAATAATCAGACGTGGCTCATGCACAAGTGACCTAGCAATGGCAACACGCTGTTGCTGTCCGCCGGAGAGTTGATTGGGACGACTATTCCATCGCTCCCCAAGTCCCACTAGTTCTAAAATATCACGCGCTTTCTTCTCTGCTAGTTTTGTGGAAACACCTTGAATAAGCAAAGGAACACTTACGTTTTCAGCACAATTAAGTGTAGGGATAAGGTTAAATTGCTGAAATATAAATCCGATATTTCGAGCTCGGAAGTTTGTCACTGCTGATTTTTTCATGGTATCAAGACGTTCACCAAATACCACAACTTCACCATCATCGATGTTGAGTGTTCCTGCGATGACACTAAGGAGCGTTGTTTTCCCGCAGCCTGATGGACCGGCTAGCATCATAATTTCCCCCGCTCGCGCCTCAAGATCAATACCTTTAAGGACCATCAATTTCGCACCACCATCGCCAAAGCTTTTGACGATGCCACGCGCATGAACCGCGTTTAGGTTGTTACTGGAACTGTTTGTTTTATCAGCCACGAAATACCATTGCGGGTTCAAATTTACTGACTCGCCAAATACCTAACAGCGAAGCAAAAGTGCAGATCAACATGATGATGCCAAAAGCGATAAAAGGTACAGGCCAAGGCATGATAAATGGAGGCTCGCTATTCTTTAATGCAAAGTATGCAAAGCTTGCAGTACCTAACATACCCAGACCAAAGCCGACAATCCCGACCGTGATAGATTGAATTATCAACATGAAACATAAGACGCTGTTTGATGCCCCCATCGCTTTCAATGCACCAAGGTGCCTGAGGTTCTCCAATACAAATGCATAAAATGTCTGCGAGGCGATAGCCATTCCGACAATGAAGCCAACAACAACGGTGATGCCGAAGGAAATGGGAATCCCTGTATTACGCACATACCACCAGATCGTATTAGTGTTAAACTCTGCATGAGGTTGCGCCCCGAAAGTGAAACCACCATTCACGAAAGCTCGCAAGCCGGTCACACGTTCGATTTCCTGTGCCGTTTCCACGATGCTGCGTCCCGGTATCGGTGCTGCAATCACGGCAGAAAGCATTTTTCTTGAAGGCGGTGAATACTGCAATGCCCTCTCGTAGGTTGTCCATACATATGGCCCGCCAGTGAACGATTTCATGGCCTTACAAATACCAACCACTCGAGCTTCAATATCATTAATTTCAAAAATATCCCCCACTTTGACTTTTGCATTCGGGTCCTTTGGATTTTTTGAAAGACGCTTGGTTGCAAGCTCATCAATAATCACCGTGTTCGGCAACCTTAAATCTTCAAGGTTCCCTTCCATCATTTGTGCCGGAGCACCAGCGAGCGTGGCAGAATCAATACCAATCAGTTGAATAATTTTGAAACTGCCATCAGGTTGACGAACGCGTTGTATCCCAGAATACAGTGGCATGGCCCAAGCCACTCCGTCTACTGATCTCACAAGACCAACATCCGTGTCTCTCATCGGATTGGTCTCATTGACTTGCTGAACCTTTGTTTCAACTACCCATATGGGTGCAGGCACGTTCTTGAGAGTTGATGTGGTCCACATCATCAGTCCACAGAAGACCGCGCTCTGTTGCGCGATTAGGAATGTCGCTAAAAACAAGCCCATGATGAGCATGAGATACTTGGTGGTATCACCAAACAGCATTTTGAGAGCAAGACGATACATGGGTTAACCGGCTAGATTAAGTAAAGCGCGACGTATGATCTTACGCTCAGGCTCGGTAAAACAGTTGAGTAATTTGTTCTCCATTTTATCAGCCACAGCTTTAATCGCGGTGAGCACCTTGCACCCCATGGCGGTTATTTCGATAAGGTAAATCCGACGATCATCAGGATGATCTTTGCGTACCGCCAGCTTCTCATTTTCCAGCATATCAACCATTTTTACCATGCTCGTACGGTCAATGCGTAGCTTCTTTCCCAATTGTTGCTGGGACATCGGGCCAAAATCGACAAGAAGCTGAAGGATACCACAGCAAGGTACATCGATCCCCATTTTACGACACTCAGCCCCGAACAAAGTCCACAACCTCTGATGGGCTTTCGCAACCAAGAATCCTGTGTAACAAATCAGACTTTCCGGTAATGGCTCCAGCACAATGTCATCTGACAATGGTTTGATAACACTCTGAACATGTTTCGGCATGATCTTCAGTTAAGCTGATGATAAAAATTTTGTCAAACCACATATGGCTATTAATAAACATAAAAAACGACGCCCTCTAGCAGGCGTCGTCTTTATGTTTTCAGTATGGATAACGTGTTGTAAAATTTATGCCGCCTGACTATTTGCATCTGGCTCTATCATCCCATACTCGCCGTCCTTACGACGGAAAAGAATGGCAAGCTTATTACTTTTGGCATTGTGAAAAACAACAAATGAGCGTTCACTCAATTCTAGATCCATGATGGCTTCATCTGGAAAAAGTGGTTTCATCCGATAGTTTTCTTGATGAATTATCAAAGGCTCGATCTGCTCATCTTCTGTGTGGTGAAGTGACTCTTCACTGTAAACATGTTCCGCAATGTGTTTGATGGAGCCATGGCGAGGACGGTGGTGTGTCTTTAATAGACGCGTCTTATATTTCCTCATTCGGCGAGCTAATTTTGAGATGCTCTCGTCAATGCTGGCGTAAATATCATCACTGACAGTGTCCACCTCAATCGTGATGTGGTTGGCACAATGCAGAACTATTTCTGCTTTCTGTCGCGCCTTCTTTTCCACATCGAGAATCACCTTAACATCGATGATGCGTGGATAATCAAGATGAAGATTTTGGATTTTTTTCTGCGCGTATTCACGCATCGCTTCAGTCACACTTACATGACGCCCTGTAACTGTTATGGGCAGGTTTACATTATGCACTTGCATGGTCTTTTCCTCCTGTTTGTTATTTTCAATAAACTAGATTTTACATACTGAAATTTTCCCCGAGATAGCGCTCACGCGCTAGTGGGTGGGCGACAATATATTCTCGCGAGCCATGAAGAAGAACTTTCCCTTCATGGATAAGATAAGCGCGATCAACAATGCCAAGCGTTTCACGCACATTGTGATCGGTAATAAGAATGGCCAGTCCAGATTCCTTGAGCATGAGAATAATTTTTTGGATATCCTCAACGGCTAATGGATCAACACCAGAGAAGGGTTCATCCAGCATGATAAGCTTGGGTTCCGTGACCAATGAGCGAGCAATAGTAAGACGTCGTTTTTCCCCACCCGAAAGAGTGAGGGAAAGATTGTTTGCGACATGTTCTATCCCAAATTTTTCCATCAATTGAAAACACTGTCTTTCTCGCTCTTCAGGTGAAAAATTCTGAGTCTCCATGACCGCTAAAATGTTCTCACGAACCGTAAGTTTCCTGAAAATAGATTCCTCTTGCGGCAAGTAGCCCATCCCAAGTCTGGCACGTTTATACATAGGCTCATGGGTTGCTTCTTTGCCATCAAAGAAAACCTTGCCTGCGTTCGGTTGAACTAATCCAACAATCATATAAAATGAGGTTGTTTTACCCGCACCATTTGGACCAAGCAACCCAACGATTTCACCACGATTTACTTCAATATCGACCCCATCTACAACGGCCCTTCCGTCATATACCTTTTTAAGACCTCGGGTGTAGAGAAGAGGTTCACCATTTTTGGTATTATCGCTAGTTTTAGTAGTCCGACCAAAAAGACTATTCTTGTCGCCTTGATTTGCCTCTGTAGCAGCATACCCTTTTAAAGTATCGAGGGTAACATTGCTTACATTTGTTTGTGCACTATTCTTCACTATTGTGCTCCTTGAGTCTTAAGTGTCTGTGCGGGCGTAGCATTTACAGGCGCACGCTTGTCAGCTTCCTGAATGATATCGGTCCTAGTCGGGCCTCGAGTCAATAATTCTCCGTTAGGTTTGATGGTGATTACCGTGTCTGGTGACGTGCCAATAATTACGCTTTTACCACGTTGAACTTGAGGGTAATCTCGCATCACAATTTCTCCTGTGGCACCAACATAAGTTGCGTGGCGGCAAATGCCAATCTGTATCTCACCTGTTTCACTTAATTTTTGAATTACCACTTTACGTCCTTTGGCGATGGCCTGTTTTATACTGCTATCCCCAACAGGTGGCCCACCTGTTTCTGTTTTCTTTTCGCTAGTCTGTACCTCTCCTGCTTTCGCCGGTGGCGAATTTTTTTCCTCCTGCTTGTTCATATATATTTCAAGCACATCACCCGTCATATGAAACTGTGGATGAGTAACCACGACATCGTCAGTAAAAACTCCTAGAGATTGCTTTGAATCAAAGAAAGCCTCGCCCTGACTGGTGACGACTGTTCGCTCGGGTTGTTTATTCACCGCTGGATTTATTGGCGTAGCTGGCAAAGGCTGCGGCTGTGGAGGCAAGCCAGCAGTGGCTGCCGTATGCTTAATCGCACCTGCTTTGACAATAGCCGTAGGATCAGGGGCACTTACGGGAGGCGTTGCCGCACTTTCCGCAATCAGCGTTTTTCCTTCAGGTGTCACGGCAGCTAATGCTGACTGGAGTTTGGAGCTTTCCACTTTGGGAGCGACCTCAGAGCCTGCCGACAAGATGGGCTGCGATTGTTTAGCTTTCTCTACAAGTTTATCGAGTTGTCCCTTATTTTGATTTTTCTCTGCCTCTCGCTTTTGGGAATCAACAGCAATATCTGCTTTTGCCTTTTCTATAACTTGGGCGGCTTGTGCCGCTGACTTGGTAACATTATCACGACGCTGCACCGTAGGCACACCACCTTTACCTGCCTGAGACCAGCAGGACTGTGTGGACGCAACAAAAAAACATGCAATCCACAAGATTCTCATATTATTTTTTTTCATCATTTTTTGTATTACTTGCGTCTTTCTTAAGAGTATCGACAGATTTCTTTGGTGCGCTTATATCTGTTTCTTTTATTGAATCTTTTGTATTTGGGCTGCCTGTAAAACTACTGGAATCAAATATGACCATTTCAACATTTCCGATCATCTTACCTTGTTGTGTCTTGGTGTCGAAAATCATAGTGTCCCCCTCCAACTGAAAGTCTGTGCGGCTGATACGGCTGCGCTTATCACTGCTTAATAACTGTGTAGGCATGTGATATTCCCCTGTAACAAGCTGAACGCGCACGTCTTTCTCTCTGTTTTCCCCAAACAGCCGAATGTCCAACTTTTCCATCTCCATGAATTCATCATCGATCCTTGTCATGCTGCCTGCTCGAATTAAGGAACTGGGAAGGCCCTCCTTGAATGAGGGTATCTTAATATCCAAATTTTTTTGGCCCAATGGAAGGAGCATACCAAAGGCCCCCAATCCCTGCGCATCGTCCGCAGGTTTTGTTTCTGTTGAAGGGATTGCTTGCTTTGCAATTTGAGGAGATTTCTCTTTAGCTCCTTCTACCGTTTTATCATTACCTTTGACTGCGCTGTTTGACTTGTCATCAGCAAAACACATTGACGCCATCGTAGCTATGGCTGCAATCAACTGTATCCCTGTCAGTACTGATTTTGATGCTGTCATCGTATCACTCATTTATGATCACATGAATACGCAGAAGTTGACTCAACAGAGGTTGAATATCTTTTAATGGTATCTGATTTGGGCCATCTGACAATGCTTCAGCTGGATTAATGTGAGTTTCGATGAAAACGCCATCACAGCCAGCCGCAACGGCTGCTCTAGCCAGAACAGGAGCCAGCTTACCATCACCACCGGTTGTCGAGCCCAAGCCGCCTGGTCGTTGCACAGAATGAGTGGCATCCATCACCACACGATAGCCAAGTTCACGCATCCAGTAGAGTGATCTCATATCAGCCACAAGGTTTTGATAACCAAAGGTAGTGCCTCGTTCCGTAAATAAAAAATTACGGCAGCCCGTAGATTTTAATTTATCACCAATATTCTTGACGTCCCATGGAGCTAAAAACTGCCCTTTCTTGACATTTACAGCGCGACCAGACTCACCGGCAGCCACAATCAAGTCGGTTTGACGGCAAAGAAACGCCGGTATTTGAAGGAGATCAATCCATTGTGAGGCAATCTTTATCTCTTCAACACTGTGCACATCCGTTGTCACCGGGACTCCGATTTCTTGACCGATCGAAGCCAATAACTCGCACCCTTCAGCACATCCCATCCCACGATAACTATTGATCGAAGTACGGTTAGCTTTGTCATATGAGGCCTTAAGTATCCACTTAATGCCTACCTCATCAGCGATTTTTTTTAAACGCTGCGCCATGTCTCGAATGAATCCTTTACTCTCCATCACACATGGCCCTAAAATAAAGACCGGTTCAACACCATCAAAACAAACACCGTTTCCGACATCAACACGCGGCAGGGATTTGAGAAATTCAGCAGGCACAGTCAAAAAAGTGTTAGCGATTGAAATCGAGTATACGCCTTAGTCTAGTGATTTAAGAGCAAAAGGCAATCAGAGGTATTTGCCAGAGTTTACAAAATTGAGTATTTTGTGCGTATCCCCCTTGGCCGCCCAGATTACTCGCAAAAAATCAGCGGGATGTATATGATGCCGGCTAAAAAAAGCTGAATCACCTCCGCAACCGTACATCGTATTTTCATCCATCTCGCCACGTAGCTTAGCTTCTGCTTTAGCAATAACTCTTGGCAGCCATGCAATACCTTCAAGTTCCGCCGTTTTTGCGGGAAGATCACTCATCTTAATAACCACGGAACTTAATACTCCCTTTTGCTCCACTAAAAAGTAATCCCGTCGAGCTGCCGCAATCAGCAAAGCGGTCTCAGGTGTTGGCTCACCGCTATCACTAGAACAGCAGTCCTCGACAAAATCAAACAACTCTCGCGGCTTGCACCCTATAGACTTTAGAAAACCAACATCTTCCTCATCAAACCAGGCATCATAGTCCTTGTTATCATCTTCGTATTCTTCACAGCAACTTACAAATATTTCGCCAAATTGAGCGGCCCAGTTGTATGAATCATTCATGAAAAAATAGAGCTTGGTGTATTTTGAAAGGTTTGGGTTACAGAAGAAAAAATGCTTTGCTACTCCTGTATCGGGGGCAACATAGAGCGCTCTCTGAGACCGTCAATACTATGCATCATGACATTTATTAAATCCATCTCTGGACATCACCCCATGATACAGTGGTCGAAATTAGTCTCACGGTTTGGAAAAGGTGGCGCCATACTTATTGCTATCCTAAGCCTGTTACTCTTAAGCTTAGTGATCTACTCCATGAAGGCTGAGTTACCTTGGGGGAAAGTTATTCAAAAGCGAATCTCCAAACAGCTGCCTCTGCAAGCCAAGGAATATGCCATTATCGGCTTATGGTGGGGATCTATAGGAAGCTCTTTTATCCTCACGTTATTACTAGGAACAGTGAATAAATGGCTGCCGCGACCAGCTATTGAGCAAGCCAGCACAAAGGCAAATTCCAATCATCGCATCTTTTGGATATTTACAATACTCGCTGTTTTGTTTTCGCTTTACCTGCGAGCACCACGGCTTTCGCACAGTCTATGGAACGATGAAGAATATGCCATGCGTCGGTTTTCTCATGGCACATGGGAACCTCAAAAAGATGGCACCTCAAAATTTGAGCCCGTCAGTTGGACAGAGACACTTTTCGATAATGGCCATGGGAATAACCACCTCATGGCATCATTTGTCACACGCTTATCTCTTGATTTATGGCGCTCTGGTACAAACGCAAAAAGTGAAGCGTTTAGTGAGGCTGCATTGAGAGCTCCGTCTCTCTTCGTAGGACTCATTACCATCGTTATTATAGCACTATTGGGGCATGAAATTGGCGGGACATCTGTTGGCTGTAGTGCCGCGTTTTTAATGGCAATATCACCGTGGCATGTTCGCTATGCGACGGAGTCCAAAGGATATTCGCTGATGTTGTTTTTCATTTGCTTAAATCTCTATGCGATTATTCGTGCTCTAAAAGATGATAAAATTCGATGGTGGCTTATTTTTGCGATAAGTGAAGCCGGATACCTTTTGAGTTTTGCAGGTTCAATCTATGTTGCGGTTTCGATTAACCTATTGGTGACTATCGAGTTACTTAGACTGAAAAAATCTAGGGGCGTTTTTACTTTGATAGCGTTCAATTTAATAGGTGCCATCCCGGTAATTATTTGGATGTTTCCAAGTATCCCACAAATCCTGGCTTACTTAAAAGCTGAAGATTCTCTAAGACTTGGGATGGGGTGGGATTGGACGCGCGATTATTTTTCAGGGCTTGCTATAGGATTTCAATATTCAAATCCTGGCTTAACCCATTCTGGCACCAGTTGGCTGAGTCAATGCCTAACATCTACTTGGCTATACCTGGTGTTTTTTCTATGGGTAGCACCGATAATGCTTATCACTGGAATTGTCCTGTCATTTTCACGAAACACCGCATCACGCTTAACCATCCTCGCGCCAACCATTGCAGGAGTCATGGCTTATGCGCATAACTCAGCGCAAAACAATCCCATGGTGGTCTGGTATCTACTTTACACGATCATTCCTGTGGTCTTTGCGTTACCTTTGGCTATTTCATTTTTTGGAAAAAATAGACCTTGGTTAATGCATACATCGATCTGTTTACTCGTCATAACCTATGCCGCACTCACTTGGAATGTGAATCAGATTCTACAGCTTCATGATCGTCAACCTATACGTCAAACTGTCGCTACCATTAAAGAGGTAGCACCCAATGCTATGACAGCAACTTTCGGCGTCAGTGATCGCCAAAGTCAAAGCTACGATCCGCATGTTCATATGCTTGAGAGTGAGTCCGAATTACAGGATTGCATCAACAAATCTCGAGACGCCAAAGTTCCCTTCTATGTTTATTTTTGTGGGGCCACAGTAAGCCAACAACGCAGGCCAGACTTGATGAAACGGGTCGCTCAATCTGATGAGTTTACACTCTTCGCGAAAAAATCAGGACATGAAGAATTGTTCAGCTATCAAGTCTATCAATTGACCCCTTCTCAAACCTCTAAACCTTACTGACAGGTTTGCGGGATAGACTACAACTCAGGGGCGATTTTCGTGCTGTGGCTACGTTGCTCGCTCGTTGGTTATTGTGCAATAGCCGTCTCACTCGCGTCTTGCCACAACACGAAATCCATCACCTGATTTTGCAGCCTATCCCACGCACCCATCAGCAAGTGAAAACTCCGGTTGGTTAGGCATTAGCAAAGCTTTCTTAAGCGCTGGCAATACATCGATTATCTTGAGTTCATTTCGCTGGCGAAGATTGAATATATTTACGGTATTAAATCCAGCCTGTTGCAGCATTTCTAGTGCCGAAATGAAATTCTCGCTGACTCGTTGTGGTTGATGCGAATCAGATCCAATGACCACAGGTATCCCCCGCTCACTCATCATTCGTAACATCAGAGGGCCGGGATTCATCTCTGGAAAGACCTTGTGCCTCCCTGAAGTATTTAACTCCATGGCAACGCCGGTTTTGGCAATTCGATCCAAAGCAGAAGAAATCACAGGTACCCATTCATCCTCATTCCATGCTTCCGGTTGGTAGTTCTTAATAAGGTCTGGATGCGAGAGACAGTCGAATAATCCAGTCTCCGCAGAGTCAGCGAGATGCTCGAAGTACGTTCGACGAAACTCATCGGCGCTACCAATTTCGAATCGATCTCGATACTCAGGGCCCTGCCAATGGACCGAACCCAGAACATAATGCAGTGGAGCCCGTTGATGTAACATCTCCGCCCACTTTTCATGACCCGGAAAGTAATCGCTTTCAATTCCCAATCGAATCTCAAGCTGCCCTTCGTAGCGCAGGCGACATTTTTCAACCATCGTTACATAATCGTCAAACTCCGCGTCACTCATCCGCACACTGGGCCAGAAACCCTTAGGCATAGGTCCGTGACAAGTAAAAATGATTCCCTTTAATCCCCGTTCAATCGCACGATCAGCGTACTGCTCCGGTTCACCGAAGGCATGCTTGCACAAAGGTGTGTGCATATGGGAATCAAAATAAACTAGATCACTCATGGTCTTCGATATCATAGATACCGTTCGAGGACAAGTTCACACTACCGACCTGTTCGGTCAAGAATGAGCCATCCCTTGCCCTCAACAGCATGAATTTCCACGACATCGATTGCAGATTGCTTTGCAGAATAAGAAAGCCGTAAGATCACTGGGGCATCCTTGCCCTTAGCGAGCTCTAACTGCTCCATCAGTAGCTTGAAGTGCTCATCGTTGGGGTCAACTGTTGCATAAAGGTCGCCAATCTCTGAAGGATGATTCAATTTGATACGTAATGCGACTGATGCGTTGCTTGTAAGGTCGATATCGTCAGCCTTCGATGCGAGTAATCGGAAAATCTTGGGGTCTGTAGGTTTAACTTTGATAAAATCCCCCCAATCCATTTCGCTGTAATGGATGGAACTTTCCCAATCAATAAGAAAGCCTATATCCGTCAACTCAATGACAACGTTAATGGGAGGAGCATCATTGAAGGTTACCTCAGCATAGGCAAAACGATATCCGGGTTCATCCACGGGGACAGCCCATGTGATACCGTTGAAAACACGAGGTTGAAAGGGGTGCCTATGGTAGTGATCCTCAATCAATGGACGCACCCTTCTAGCGTCTCGAACCAGTGGCAATATTTCGGGGATTGTTTTTGCTTCAAAAAACTCCTCTAAAACGTTTGCGAGCTCAGGCAAACGTTTATCTAGATCCTTTAAATCCGCGGTAGTCTTGGATTTACTTGCTTTAGCCGCATCATATTCATTGGACTGATTCGCTTCCTTTGGCCGCTTGAGCAACTTCCCGTCTGGACCATACATTTGCTCTACAAAATCCCACTCTAATTTTGGGCGTAATTCAATCTGCTTATAGATCACAAACCCTATGACGGAAAGAATAGCTAGAGCTGATATCAGACCTATGCTCCGAGTAAAGAAGATGAAGCTCCATTCTTTTTCCTTGATCTTAGCCGTCTTGGATAACTCATAATCAGAAGGTTCGGACATGTAATCTACGGGCTGGAGCCGAAGGCGGGAATTGAACCCGCGACCCGCGCATTACGAATGCGCTGCTCTACCTCTGAGCTACTTCGGCGTTTTTCAAAAATTAAGACTGCTAACTGATAGTTATGATAGGACCGTTGTCATCAGCTTTCTTCATAGCGAATAATAAAATCATCCAGCATGACAAAATACTAGCCTAATGACCAGATCTTGGTTTTATACTCAACCAATGCGTGAATTCTATTATTTAGCACAACAGTTGTGGCAAAGAGTGCCCTTCCGCCATGCGCTTCTTCTTGTCATTTTTCTTGCGGGCATCAAAGAGCAATACCCCTTCTCAGATTTTCCCATGTATTCTCACTTGGATGCTGAGTCGGATGTATTATACGTGACTGATCAGGAGGACAATGTCCTACCCATGGAAAAGCTCTTTGGCACAGGGGCCAGCACACAAAAGAAAGTGTTCATGACAGAATTGAAAAGTATCTGCAACCCGAAGAAACGAGATACACGAGATGCACTGCCTGAGGAAAAACAGCAAGCAGGTATCCAACTCATGGATAAGCTAATGCCTAAACTTAAACGGGATAAATTGGCAGCCATGGGTGCCACCGCGACGAGTTTGCGGATTTATTACAAAGTCTATACTCTCGACGCAGGCAATATTTCAAGCGGTAAATCACAACTGGTGGCTGAGCGCGCTCTATGACCTTCCTCATGACTGAATCAACATCGACTGACACCACTGGTCATAAATCCACTCTCGGAGCAAACGTTTTCCACTGGGGCGCTTTTGAGATGTTCTTCATGCGCCTTGGCTTTGCCGCACTCGTTTTTATTGCCATCAAATGGGAAATTGGCAGCCTTGGCCCTGCTGACCCAAAGAAACTTACCGGACTTGCTCATTTCATCAATTTAGATGGGTTGAGAAACCTCCATTCCATCTGGATATGGCAGACCATCACTGGCTTGGGGTTGCTGCTTTATGTTGCAGGTATCCTCCCCGTTCTTGGATTGGCGCCCGCTTTGTTTTTCAGTATTGGTGTAGGCACTCTCGCTAACTCACAAGGTGCTGCCAACCATAGCACTCAATTAGTTTCCATGCTTTTATTGGGCCAGTTCATCGTCTTTCTTTTGCCAAAAATCAGACGTGTCCCCTTAACCGCCTCATCTTGGTTTCAACCGTCTACGTCTCTATTACAAAGATCAATCTATGTCAGTCTCGTCATTTTCGTCGCTGGATATGTCGTCTGTGGTTATAGCAAACTAAACAACTCCGACTGGCAATGGATACAAAGAGTGCCGAATCTGGCTCTCGAGCTTCAAAAATCCAATTGGAGCTCATACTATGACACACTACAACCCGTGCCCGAATCACTGGAAACAGTGGTAAATCTCATGACTAAATACCCCAATTGGGCGCGTGTTTTTTTTGGGGCTGGATTGTTTATCGAGCTCTTTACTTTCGTTGCACTCATTGGTCGTCGCTCATCATTTTTCACTGGCATCGTAATCATTATTCTTCATCTAAGTATCAGCAGACTCATGCAATTGGACTTCTACTATCACATGGCCGCAGCTTTGATTTTCTTAGTCAACATACCCGGAATACGCGAGACCTTCGCTCCCAAGAAACGATGGTTTTAATACAAAAAAAGCCCTGGAATGAGAGCCTGCCAATAAGTCGCAACACCTGGTATTTTGTTGCCTGAAGTTGCTATTTCCTCAAACTCGCAAACTAGAATCAAAGAACCCCAGTTATGAAATCAATTCCAAAGCTGCTCTTAACTCTATTTCTCATCCAACCCCTTCACGCTGGGGACTGGACATCACTTTTCGATGGTAAAACACTGAACGGATTTACTCAGCGTGGAGGAATCGCCAAATATACCGTAGATGAAGAATCTATTCTAGGCACCACCGTACCCAACACCCCCAACTCCTTTCTTTGCACTAACAAAGATTTTGAAAACTTCATTCTAGAGCTCGAATTCAAAGTCGACCCTCGCATGAATTCTGGCATCCAATTCCGCAGTGAATCGAAACCAGAATATAAGAACGGAATCGTACATGGGTACCAATCTGAAATTGATCCCAGCCAGCGAGCCTGGACGGCAGGAATTTATGAGGAATCTCGACGCGGATGGCTCGCGAACCTTGAGAAAAATGAGGCTGCCCGCGCAGCTTTCAAACAAAACGAATGGAATAAAGTGCGAATCGAAGCTATCGGCAATCACCTCCGCACCTTCCTCAATGAAGTGCCAGCGGCCGACCTCATTGATGACATGACTGCGAAGGGATTCATCGCTCTCCAAGTTCACGGCATTGGCAAAAAAGATGAACAAATGCAAGTTCGCTGGCGCAACATCCGTCTCATGGAAAATCCAACTCCAACGGATTTAAAACCTGCTAATAAATTCAATCCAATTAACACCAAAGACATCGTTCCCGCTCAAGTAGAGGTGCGATTGATTCAAAATGGCTTCAAGTTTACGGAAGGACCAGCGCTTGCTCCCGATGGTCGGATCTATTTTTCTGACATTCCTAACGCTCGCATACACATCTACGATCCAACTACCGACAAGGTGACCGTCCATCGTGAAAATTCTGGTGGTGCCAATGGTTTAATGTTCATGCCGGATGGTTCACTTCTGGCGTGTGAAATGAAGAATCGCCGTTTGACGAGTGAAATTAAAGGTGAAATCAAAGTGCTTGCAGAAACGTGCAACGGCAAACGATTCAATCAAACCAATGATGTCGATCTCGATGGAAAGGGTGGCATCTACTTTACGGACCCCAACTACGGTCAAAAGGAAGATATCCAAATGGACAAGGAATGCGTCTATTACATTGCACCCGGCAGTGATAAGGCCATTCTCGTGGTGGATGATTGTCTAAAACCCAACGGCGTGATTGTCTCACTAGATAAAAAAAATCTCTATGTCGGCGACAATGGCGCCAACAAAATTCGCGTCTATGACATCGAGCCTGATGGCACTGTGAAAAATGGCCGCGATTTTGCTAAAATGGCACCCGACAAAACCAACGGGGGCGACGGCATAACCCTGGATGAGAAGGGTAACCTCTATGTCACCGCTCAAGAGTTCGTTTGGATTTTCAATCCTCAAGGAAATGAGATTGCGAAGATTAAAGTACCCGAGGACCCTGCCAACTGTGTTTTTGGTCGTAACAATATCCTCTACATCACGGCTAGAACTGGATTCTACGCAGTGAAACTAAATGTCGGTGGTCCCAAATAAAGAGCGTCTTTTTTTGACTCTCCTTATCCCCTGTTGCTATCTCTCAGTTCATGTCCACCCATCCTCGTCTCTCCCCTGAAGAACTACGTTCCTATCGCTGGTTTGGCCCCAATGACCTACGCTCATTTGGCCATCGCTCTCGTGCTAGACAAATGGGCCTAGGGCCAGAAGACTGGAAAGGCAAGCCGATCATTGCCATCTTGAACACTTGGTCGGAAATCAACCCCTGCCATTTGCATTTCAAGGTGCTCGCAGAAAATGTGAAAAAGGGAGTGCTTCAAGCGGGTGGTATGCCCATCGAAATTCCGGTTATTTCGCTTAGTGAAAACTTCATGAAGCCAACCACCATGCTTTATCGCAATTTGCTGGCGATGGAAACTGAGGAGGTACTGAGATGCCATCCTGTGGACGGAGCCGTACTCTTGGGAGCCTGTGATAAAACAACACCCGCACTGATCATGGGAGCACTCAGCGCTGCTTTACCCTTTATTTTTGTGCCCGGTGGTCCAATGCAAAAAGGACAATGGCGTGACCAAACGCTGGGCAGCGGCTCCGATGCATGGAAATACTGGGCCGAAAAAAGAGCAGGGAATCTCACCGAAGAAGAATGGTGTGAGATCGAAGAAGGCATTGCTCGTTCTCATGGTCATTGTATGACAATGGGCACAGCCTCCACACTGACCGCGATAACTGAGACATTGGGACTCACCTTAACCGGCGCATCCAGTATTCCCGCAAGTGATGCTCGTCATTGGAGGATGGCAGCGTCCTCTGGTCGTCAAATTGTTGAGAACGTTTGGAACAATCTCAACCCCTGTAAATTTCTCAACCTCGATGCTTTTCACAATGCCATTGTCACAGAGATGGCCGTTGGTGGTAGCACCAATGCCATCGTCCATCTAATCGCAATGGCTGGGCGAGCGGGCTTAAAACTACCGTTAAAAGACTTTGATGTCATCTCCCGCAAGACGCCACGTTTAGCAAATCTACGCCCCGCCGGTGAGTTTCTCATGGAGGATTTCTATTTCGCGGGCGGATTGCCGGCATTGTTAAATCAACTTCGCGATTTGTTGCATGGCGAGTGCCTGACTGTGAACGGGAAAACATTGGGTGAAAACATATCTGACGCCAAAATTCACAATACCAATGTCATTCGCACACGAGATAATGCTTTATCTGAAGAAGGAGGCACCGCGGTCCTTCATGGCAACTTGTGTCCGAATGGAGCAGTCATCAAGCACAGTGCGATGGAGTCACGCTTTCAAAAGCACACCGGACCAGCCATTGTTTTCAAGGATTACGATGACCTTGCCGCACGTCTTGATGATCCTGATCTCCCAGTCACAGCGGACTCTATTCTCGTATTGCAAAAGGCAGGTCCTGTCGGAGGACCTGGAATGCCCGAATGGGGCATGATGCCTTTGCCAAAGAAACTTCTCGAAGCAGGAGTGCGTGATATGATTCGCCTTAGTGATTCTCGCATGAGCGGTACAAGTTATGGAGCTTGCATCCTTCATGTCGCGCCAGAATCTGCCGTTGGTGGACCTATTGCATTTGTCCGTGATGGTGATCTCATCAGTTTAGATATCGCCATGCGCACGCTTACTTTGGAAATTACCGATGATGAAATGGCTAAGCGTCGCTCCGAATGGAAAGCCGAAGCTCGCAAAATTGACCGGGGTTATCTACACCTTTACCTTAACGAGGTGACTCAAGCCGATGAAGGCTGTGATTTGCGTTTTCTACACTACACAGGTACTCCCACTCCTGAACCAAGCATTCATTGATATATTACAAAAATCAACGATCACTCCCACTCCTCCAAACGCTGCCCATGAAAACAACCATCTCCAACGAAGACATCCACAGCTCCGTCATTGCGGTTCCACCTCTCTGTCGTGACGCCTATTTAAAACCTGACGCCGCAGAAAACGCCAAACTCATCAAACATATCGAAAGTGGTGGCGTCAAGATCATGCTTTACGGTGGTAACGCTAATTTTTACAACATAGCGCTCAGTGAATATGAATTAGTGCTCGACCAACTCGAAGCGGCAGCGGCAAGCGATACGATCATTATTCCGTCTGTGGGACCCTACCATGGCTTCATGATGGATCAGGCTGCGATTCTCTCCAAGCGCAAATTCCCCACTGCGATGTTGCTGCCCACCATGGCGGTTTCAAAACCTGAAGGCGTACGCGCTGCCATGATGAACCTTGTTCAAACCATGGGAAAACCTGCAGTGCTTTATATTAAAGAGGACGGTTATGTGAATTTAAATGTGGTGAAGTCTCTTGTAAAAGCAGGCGTTATTTCCTGGATTAAGTATGCCATCGTCCGTGAAAACCCTACCAATGACCCCTTCCTTGACTCGCTGTCCAAAGAGATTCCCAATGAATTACTAGTCAGCGGTATCGGCGAACAACCGGCCGTTATTCACTGGAATAGATTTAATGTACAAGCATACACTTCTGGATGTGTTTGCGTCGCACCCAATCCAACACAAAAAATGCTGGAGGCCCTAAAGACTGGTAACTACGCAAAAGCAGAAAGAATTAGAGAAGGTTATGTGGCCCTCGAAACCCTGCGCAATACTCACGGTCCGATTCAAGTGCTTCATGAAGCAGTCAAGCTTGCTGGGATTGCTGACACAGGCCCTCATCTTCCACTCTTGGCTGATCTCGACGCCTCGACTAAAATCTTCATCCATGATTCCGCAAAAAGCGCATTGGCATGGAACAAGGAATGATTTTGCTGAACTTTAGTCGCAGTATAATCAGTGCTTTAAGCACTGATTATTTTCCTTATTAATAGTGGCACAAAAAAGGCGAGGCAGCATGCCTCGCCTTTTTATTTTAAATGGTCTGAGTAAAAGGTATCCTACTCTTCACTTGTAGCTTCAGGTTTAGCCGTAGCTTTAGTAGCTGCTTTCTTGGCAACCTTCTTTACTGCTTTCTTCGCAGCAGGCTTTTTCTCAGTTGATGTAGAATCAACAGATTTGATGCGAGTTGATTTGCGCACAATGCCAGATTTCGCAAGTTCCTTCTTGCGTTCATTGTAGGCTTTGCGACGACGACGTTTGATGATTTTGTTAAGTTGCTGTCCCATGAGATGTTGTGTTGAAAATCGGGGCTTAGCATTCCCTTTACCTTACAAGAAGCAAGCCCAAAAATGCAGTAAACCACAAACACCAACTAAACTCCTTTCTGGCCACTTGCATAAAAAGGTTGCGCGACAACAGATTATCATTCATTCTTTGCTTCGTTGACGGGTTCGCAGACCCTCACAGATGACCATAGTTGCCTTCCGTGCAACGGTTAGCCCTCCTTTCCAAGCCGCAGAGTATGCGCAAAGCATTTAGCTCGGGGAGATGGCGCGAAACTCGAAAGGAAGCCAGGCATTGTTCATTTTTGGACTCCCGCATTTTACAAGCACACTCGCTGGCAACCCATTCCTACCTCGCATTCTCCTATTACCCATGGCAGGCCACAATAAATGGTCGAAAGTCAAGCATATCAAAGGCGTCGTTGACGCTAAGAAAGGCAAGATTTTCAGCAAATTCAGCAAAGAACTGACCCTATCAGCCAAACACGGCGGATCGAACCCCGAACTTAATGCGCGTCTCCGCACCGCTATTCTTAATGCTCGAGCTCAGAACATGCCCAATGAAACAATCGAACGCGCCGTCAAAAAAGGTGTGGGCGAACTTGGCGGAAACACTCTCGAAGAAATTCTCTACGAAGGTTACGGTCATGGAGGTGTGGCCATGCTAGTGGAGGTTGTCACCGACAATCGCAACCGCTCCGCCAGCGATATGCGCTTAATCATGAGTAAAAATGGTGGTACCTTTGCTGATGCCGGTAGCGTGTCATACATGTTTCAAAGGCTCGGTGAAATAAAAATCGACAAAGCCTCGCTAACGGAAGATGCCGTTATGAATCTGGCTATGGAATCAGGTGGCGACGATGTTCAAGACGATGATCAAGATTGGATCATCACAACCGCCCAAGATAAACTTTTTGCCGTTGGCAATATTCTTCAATCCAAGGGGATTTCCATTAAATCACAACAACTCACTTATCATCCAAACACCACAGTCACACTCACGGATGTCGAGACTGCGAAATCATTATTAAAACTTTATGATGCGTTGGATGACTATGATGACACCCAACATATCCACTCCAATTTCGAGATTGCCGATGATGTTCTGGCAAGCCTCGCTTGAACTGCCTCAATTTTTATACTGACTCATGAATGACGACACTATGCAGAAACGTGCGGGCCAAGCGGAAATTTCGTTTCCTCCTGCTCCTGAAGATATCCGAGAACCCATGCGAACAAAAACTACTGCTAGAAAAACAGTGAAAAAAGCTTCCAAAAAAGTAGCTGTGAAAACGAAAGCAACTTCAGTTACCAAATCTGAAGTAGTAAAAAAAGCAGCAACAGGCAAAACGACGGCCAAGAAAACAAGCCGTATAGCCAAGACAAAAAGTGAAAGCGCTGAACCTGTCGCCCCCGCTCTCTCTTCGATTGCGCGTGTCGATGCTCCTACCGTAGAAGTGCGGATAGATGCCCCCGTAGCAACACTTCCTGCCAGTATCGAGCCTATCGCTACTCGTCCAATTGAAAGTAGCGTCGCTGCGGTAACATCAGAAGTAACAGTTGCCGTACAAGGGACACCAGACGCCCCTACCCTTCCTCGCTCAGAACAAAGGACTTCACCACCACCTATTCATCCACGCGAGCCCGAGCAAAGAGGAGAAGGTCAACCCCAGGAATTTAACAGGCCTCGACATGGTAAATGGGGCAGACGCGACCGATACAGGGATCGTCATCGTGAGGGTCAGGATCGACCACCTCAACAAGAAGCTCCACCAGAGCGACCTCTCGGACCACCAGAACCCAGCGAAGGCATCTTAGAACTCACTCCCAAAGGTTATGGTTTCCTACGTCAAAAGAGCCGGCTTTTTGCCCAATTTGCGCAAGATCCATGGGTGTCTCCTGAATTCATTCGTAATCTCGGATTGCGTGAAGGCATGTTCATCAAAGGTGTGGAACGCATGGGGCACCGTGGCCCTCAAGTCATGGAGATCACCGAAATTAACGGGCAAGCACCAGATTCCATTCGTAACCTTCCTCTGTTCGAAGAACTCAAAGCCGTCAATCCAAACAAGCGCATTCAATTAGAGACTAGGGCTGATCGGCTTACTACACGAGTCATGGATCTTATTACTCCGGTTGGTCGCGGTCAGCGAGGACTCATTGTTTCTCCTCCTCGTGCTGGAAAAACCACCCTACTGCAACACATCGCCGAAGCCGTTACGATCAATCATCCTCAGATGCATTTGATGATTTTGCTGGTTGATGAAAGACCGGAAGAAGTTACCGAGTTTCGTAAAACCCTGCCCACTGCAGAAATTCACGCCAGCTCCAACGACAGCGATACCAAAACGCACTTGCGCACCGCGGCTTTCGCCATCGAACGCGCCAAGCGTCTCGTCGAAAGTGGACAGCATGTATTCTTGTTACTCGACTCTATCACTCGCATGGGGCGTGCCTTCAACAATGCCCAAAAAGGTGGTGCCACCATGAGTGGTGGTGTCGGTGTTGGCGCACTTGAAATGCCTCGCCGCCTCTTTGCCGCAGCTCGTAACACCCGTGACGCTGGTTCGTTAACCATTCTAGCGACCGCTCTCATCGAAACAGGCAGCCGCATGGATGAGCTTATCTTCCAGGAATTCAAAGGCACCGGTAATCTCGAACTCGTGCTCGATCGAAAAATCGCGGAGCAATACATCTATCCTGCCGTAAATATTTTTCGCTCCGGCACTCGTCGCGAAGAACTGCTATTGCCTCCCTTCCAAATGGAAAAAGTTCACATGCTGCGGCGTGGTCTTGCCGGACACAAGCCGATGGAAGCTATTCAACGGGTCATCTCCCTCATGGAACGCTATCCAAGTAATTCCCAGATGCTGATCGATCTCCCCGGTAAAGCGGGCTGATTCGTAGAACGAGCACTTCACGCAATGAAGTGTCAGTGTCTGTTCTACAAAATGCCTGCTGATCCTCCATCTCCCCCCACAATCGAAGCCGAAGTCGTTGTCCTTCCCCCGGATGGCAAAGGCAAGGCTCCCACCGGCAAAGCTGCCGATGAATCATCCGCCGCCTCCCGTATCGTGGCGCACTGGATGGATGAACTATTCGTCATTCCCGGCACCAACATCCGCATCGGACTCGATCCGATCATCGGTCTGTTTCCCGGCATCGGCGATGCTATCGCTTCCAGCGTCGGCTTTGTCATCCTGACAGAAGGCATCCGTCAACGCGTGCCCCTCAGCGCTTTGATGCGCATGGGAGTCAATATTTTGATCAATGATGCTGTTGGTTGTATTCCTATAGTAGGCGACGCCTTTTCGATCTGGTTCAAATCAAATACCCTCAATCTCGCAATACTAAACCGCTGGCAGACAGGCGATAAAACTGCCGTGAAAAGAAGCAGTCGAATTTTCATGCTGACCTTTTTCATCATCTGGATCGGGCTACTCGTCTTTTCCTTCCTAATCTGGATTACGCTGGCTTCAGGTATCCTGCATTTCATCAAGTCGCTGTTTTAATCCTACACAAGAAGGGATGAGCAGTGCTCCATCTCCAACACGACCCCAAGTCAAGTGGACACCCGTGCCCACTTCATTTTATAGAAACAAGACAGGCACCGGCGTCAGCGCTCGATTCTTTAGTATGCGCTAACCCGACTGCTTCCGCCTGCTGAACAGCCCATATTTTGGACTGGTAATGTAGGCAATGGCAAAGATCGTCCCCAGCACGAGCACAATCGTCGAACTGATGTGCCAGCCCAGAGGATAGCTAAGAAAAAATGCCGCGACCGAACCCAAGGCCCCGATGATACCTCCGCCAAGGAAGAGTGAGCGAGCAGAGTTGGAGAAGAGATAAACCGTGGCCGCCGGTGCCACCAACAATCCTACACTGAGAATGCAGCCCACCGCTTGCAGAGAGGATATCAGCACAAGGATCACAATGCCGAACAAGGCGTAATTCAATAACCGCACAGGCACACCAAGGCTGGCTGCTACATTGGGCTCGAAAAGAAAGATAACGAGTGGTCGCTGTAACGCCGTGAGCGTCATCACGGCAATGACACTGATGCCAAACGCAATCCATAAATCAGAATCTGCCATGCCCACGATGCTGCCGAAAAGCCATTCATCGAGCTTCTGTCTCACATTCAAACGTGTCAGCAAAATATAGCCGCCGGCAAAACCTGCGGTGTAGAGAATCCCCAGCGCGGTGTCTTGATCGAGTCGCGATGTCCGCGCCACGAAAAGCGATCCGAGACCAATAAACATGGCGGCAAAGATCGCGCCTGCCAGTGCACTCCACTGGGAAAGCCCGAAGAAAAATACGGACAGGGCAATACCGGGAAGCAAGCCATGCGAGAGGGTGCCAACTTTCAATGCCGATTTATTCAAGACCACAAAAGCACTGGTGAAACCATTGGAGAATCCAATCATGGCACAGGCAAGCAAAGCGCGCTTGGCGATAGGCTCATCAAGAAAATCAGCAAACGTGGTCATGATTCGTAGGCGGCTTTAATATTGGTGTCATTGTAAGCATCCTTCACCGCACCAAAAGCCACCTGCTTTTTTGCGATCAGAAGAACATCATCAAATATATCCGGAACTGTTTGAAGATCATGATGACTCGCGATAAGCAGTCTTCCTTCTTTGGTAAGTTCACGAAACAATTCCACCAGTGTCTCTTGAGCAGGCTTGTCCAGTCCGGTGAAAGGTTCGTCGAGGA
>VFKY01000189.1 GCA_009885275.1 Verrucomicrobiota bacterium
CGCTCCCCAGCAATTTCACGAGCCGCATTGTTGGAGGCCATTAGGGTGACAAGTACTACTTGCATCAGAATAAGGCCCGAAACGAGTCCTCCAGCTTTCATCTGACTTTCACGAAAGGCTGCCTGCTCCTTGGCCTCAACGAAGAAGCTGGTGTCCTGTCTAGATGACAATTGCTTAACTTGGGGAACGCCTTCCAACCCAAAAATCACGACTAAAAGCGGGAAGCCAAGGAGCATTGCTCCGTGTAACCACACTTGCGATTTATCTCTCCAAAAGATGAGCCAGCGTCGACGCAGCAGCTCCTTGGTTTGAGCAAACTTACTAGGCAGGCGATGCTCTGCATCGACCGTAATATTTTTTTCGTGACGTTTATGACGTTTCTTGTGCTTGTCCTGCTCTGCTTCCTTCTTCTTTTCACGCTTCTTTTTGTGTTTAGCCCATTCGTCTTCGGGCTCTGCTTCTTTGTCTAATGCGCGCTGAGTATCATCGTTTTCTAATGCACCAGTGGGCAGAACCTTATCATCAATCAGCTTGATTCGCCCCGGCTCCATATCCCCAGTTGGAGTGGGCTCAGAAGATTTCTTTGAGGCTGCTTTTTTGGTGACTATTGCATCGTCATCATCTGCATCATTATCATCGTCATCGGTGCCTTTACTGGCAAGCCCGTAGTTTTTATAGTAAGTATCGCGATGGCGGTTCCATGAATCACCCCATCGCTCTGAACCACGGCGGGCGAGCTTGGGATAGACTTCTTCGGCAGTATTTACGCTAAAGTAATGGATTAACGCCCGTGGTGGGCCGTGATAGACGATGCGGCCTTCATGCATGACCATGATGGTGTCATAAAGAGCGAGGCTGGACAGGCTATGCGTAACATTGATGACTATTCGTTTGTCATTTTCACGAGAAAGGTCATGAAGCAATTGCGTGATTTCGCTCTCTGATTTCGGGTCTAATCCGCTGGTAACTTCATCACATAGCAAAAGGGTTGGATTAGTTACTAGTTCGAGTGCCAAGCCCAACCGACGTCTTTGACCACCGGATAATACCTTGATAGGACGCTCAGCGAGAGCGGTGAGCCCTGTTAGTTTCATCGTTGATCCCGCAAGTGATTCAGCTGAATCTTCATCCTCCTGTATCGTGCGAAGTGCTATCGCGCTGCCGATACATTCTTCAACGGTAAGCAAATCATGAGCAATGCTAAACTGTGGGACGTATCCTAGTTCAGAAGGGTGGATATCTCCGTCCTCTGCGAGATTGCGGCCTTGCCAGCGTATTTCTCCTGAATCTTCCTGTTTGAGACCGGCGATGGTCTTCATCAATGTAGTCTTACCGCAACCTGAAGGACCCACAATGGCGAGCAGATGTCCCGAAGGTATACTAAAAGTGATGTCATCCAAAAGTAATTGGGATTCTCCCTCGCCGTCTAGGCTGAGTGTGACGTTTTTTAATTCAAGCATAAGGAAACTTTAGGGCTAAAAATGGATTTAAGCTGTTTTTGTTGGGCTGGCGAGAAAAACTTAAGTATGCTTCAATTTGTAATTACTTTGCCATGAAGAAATCATCCAGAAAAAATACCTTGTTAGGGCGAGTTTTGCTCTGGGGTTCTCTTGTCATCGTGTTGAGCTTATCAGGGGTGGCTCTATTCGGTTACGTATGGGTAAATCGTTATCTCAAAAGCGATGCGTTTCGCGATATGATCGTCAGGCAACTTGGTAAAGCGACGAATTCCGATGTCTCTGTGGAGAATTTTTCATGGTCGGGCGACAATGTATATCTGGCTAAATCGACGTTTAATCCCGAAAAGATTCAAGGGTGGAAACGAATCGAAGCCGAGGGGATACAAAGCTCTGTGGATTGGAGTGATGCTCGCAAAGGTCTAGTTCGCGTACCCATTATTAGCATGGACTGGTTGCGGGTAAATCTCAGTTCAGTCAATGAACCGCCTCCCAATGTTTCCCTTGATATCGATGCTAGCCCGTCTGCGGTTTCAATTCCAAGTTGGCTAAAAGGTTGGATTCCGAATCGCACCGAAATCGGAAAAATTGAAGTTCAATCTTTTGAACTGACTCCCGCTAAAGATAACCCTTTTATCACGGTCACAGGCATGAGGCTTACGGGTAATCCTGCCACGGATGATGGTGCATGGGTGCTGCGTGGTGAGTCTGGTGAAATTAAGTTCGCCTCACAAGAGAAGCCATTTCGCATCACTAACATTAATACGAGGATGGATGCGCGATCTCTTGCGGTGAATGATGCTGTGGCTCGCTGGCTGGGCGATAGTGAAATCACTGCTCGTGGCGATCTCCCTTTTGAAAAAGGAAAGTCTTGGAGCTTTAGTGGTCGTATTTCCAACCTTGATCTCAGTCATGTGCTTTCGAAAGACTGGCAAGGTAGGTTGAGTGGGGTTTTGGAAGGGGATTATGAAATTAATGCCGTGACATTGAAGAGTAAGATTCGAGTTAAGAATGGAATAGCTCAGAACATGGCGTTGTTGGATCGCGTTGCCGACTTCACTCGCACGGATCGGTTTCGTCGCATTGTCTTGGATGAAGCCACGGCTGATATTGAGCGTAAGGGCGATGCCATTATTGTTACGAATCTGGTATTGCAATCCAATGGCCTTGTCCGCACGGAAGGCAGCTTCACGATGAAGGGAAACCTTATTGAGGGCACTTTTTTCGTAGGCGTATCACCAGAGACATTACGTTGGATACCGGGTGCTCAGGGCAGGGTTTTTACAGAACAGCGTGTCGGTAGTCCTCCGGGATTCATCTGGACGACGGTACGTGTTACTGGTGACATTAACAAGCCGAGTGAAGACTTGAGTAATCGACTTCTTGCCGCAGCAGGTAAAGCCTTGCTTCTTGATACTCCACTGGGTGCAGCGCAGACGGGGCTTGATGTTTTAGGCGGTACCGGAGCTCCAGTAAACGGGGCTAAGGGAGTCATTCAAGGAACGGGAGAAGCGGCTGGCAAGGCTGTAGAAACTGGCGTGGATTTGCTCAAGGGATTTGTCCCTATCTTTGGTAAATGACCTTCAAAGTAGTACCTCAGTCAGACTTTGAATAGTCATGGCAGGGTCTTTAATGAGCTGCTTGATGTTAATTTGGGTTGTCAGCCGCGCTGGTTGCGCGAAGTATCATGCCCAATTTTTCTCTTTTTTTCATGAGCAACGAGCGACGCAAACAGTTTCCCTTTGATGAGTTTGAACCCCAGTGGCAGGAGCATTGGGATCAGCATAAATCTTTTCGTACCCTTGGACCAGGGGATGAGGGCTTCGATATCACTAAGCCCAAATACTTTGCGCTCGATATGTTTCCTTATCCGAGTGGACAGGGATTGCATGTCGGTCATCCTGAGGGTTACACGGCGACCGATATTGTGGCTCGTTATAAACGCATGACTGGACACAATGTCTTGCATCCCATGGGTTGGGATGCCTTTGGACTGCCTGCGGAACAGTATGCCATTAAGACAGGGAAACATCCTCGCGCGACTACGGAGGAAAACATCAATGGTTTTCGTGGTCAATTAAAGCGTCTTGGTTTTGCCTATGACTGGGATCGAGAAGTCAATACGACTGACCCTGGATATTTCAAATGGACGCAATGGATTTTTCTCCAACTCTATCATTCCTATTTCGATGAACAGACCCAGAAAGCGCGGCCGATCGCAGAGCTTGAAGCAAAGGGCATGGGGCGTGACGAGATTGATGCCCATCGCCTTGCTTTCGTCAGTGAAGCTCCCGTGAACTGGTGTCAGGAACTGGGCACGGTGCTCTCCAATGAGGAAGTCATCGATGGCAAGAGTGAGGTCGGCGGATTCCCTGTCGAGCGGCGCCCCATGCGTCAGTGGATGTTGCGCATCACGAAGTATTGTCAGCG
>VFKY01000130.1 GCA_009885275.1 Verrucomicrobiota bacterium
GCCAGTGATCACGACCATCGGCACTGTTGCCGTTGCCACTGGTGCTGACACCCTTTTCGGGACTGCGACCGAATTCGCCGATTGCCACCACGAGGGTTTCATCGAGCAACCCTTTACTGTCCATGTCGTCAAAGAATGCCGAGAGACCTTGATCAAGCATAGGGCCGCTTTGATCTTTCATGCGCTTGCTCAGACCAACGTGATGATCCCATGAATGATTGTCCGAGTTCGCCACCTTGGGCCAAATAACTTCAACGACGCGCGTGCCCGCTTCGACAAGACGACGTGCCAGCAGAAGACTCTGGCCAAAGGTGTTGCGGCCATAGCTGTCGCGAACCTCATCGGACTCGCGATCGATAGCGAAAGCGTCACGGGCACGACCACTGGCAATGAGGTTCAAAGCACGGGTGTAATAGTCATCAAGACTCAGATCCTTGACCGCATTCTCAATCAAAGGCATTTGACTATCAATCGCATCACGCAATTTGGCGCGTCGTTGCAGACGCACACTGAAGAGATCAGGACGCATCTGGAGATCATCGATCTTGATACGATTCATCTTAAACATATCGAGATCATCGCCATCAGGATAAAGTGTATAAGGATCGTAACTCTTTCCTAGGAATCCAGCAGTGCCCCCCTTGCCGATGACGTTCGACTCCTGCAAAGGACGTGGCAGCATGACGAAAGGAAGCATTGGTTCCTCAAGAGGCTTGAGCCGAATGATGTTGGATCCGAAGTTCGGATAATCCTTGGCATTCGGTGGCTCCAACTGACCGGAGGGGCTGACCTTGTCGGTCGTATATCCGGTCATGATCTGATAGATCGCCGCCGTATGATTAAACAACCCATTGGGTGTATAACTCATGGAGCGAATCATGGTGAACTTGTCATTCACTTTGGCAAGTTTCGGCAATATCTCCGTAAAGTTGACACCGGGAATCTTGGTGGGGATGCTTTTGAAAACACTGCGAAACTTGTCCGGCACATTTTCCTTGGGGTCCCATAAATCAATGTGGCTAGGTCCACCTTGCAGATAAATCATGACCACGTTTTTAGCCTTACCCCAACCCGGAGATCCCACGGAAGTACTTCCTTGACCCAAAGCTTGAGCGCGAAAAATGTTGTTCAGTGTCATGCCAATCATGCCGCCACCGCCGATGCGCAGAACGTCACGACGTGACATGCCAAGTTGTTTGTCACAAAGATCTTTGCCGATTTGGCCTGGTAGTCTGAACATAGTGTTGTGGGGTTATAAGTTACTAAGTTAAAAGATGCGGCCTCAATGATTAAACAAGAATGCAGGTGAATTGATGAGCGCCCATGCGAGATCCTGTGCCGCAGTCAGTCGCTTATTGACCAATTGTTGCTTACTGAGATCTGAATCACGCCGCAATTGCACAAGCTTAGGATCGAGAATGATAGGCTTCTGCGCATCTGCGAGACTAGTTTCAAATTCACCGAGCTTTGGATCAACGGGTAATGGATTGCGTGCAGCAACAAGTCCTTGTTTGGTTTTCTGAAATTCCGCGTCACCAAAGAGAAAACCTTCGTGAAGCATCGCTTGTTGTTCCTTGGTACGTTTATCGGGAGCAAGGCGCAACACCTGAGCCAAGCTTTGTGAAGCGCCAAAACGCAACGGATTGGGGGAATTGGTCACATAGATTTTGAATCGACCAAGCTGATAACGCTGGCGTTGAAAGCCCTGCTGAAGCGTGATCGTCAAAGCGGTGCCCTCATCAAAACCAGTAGTTTCCGCTGCGCATTCAAAGATCGCTTCATGACGCCGTCCCGTATTCGGTGACACGGCCCACCCCTTATCACCGACGTCTTTGTTGCCATTGATGGAATTAGCCACTTTAAACTCAGTTTGCTCGAAATCAGCTTTAGGATTGAGTAGCTTGACGTTGCCCTTAACTACCTTCCCTTGATCTCCCTGCTTTGCATTCAAGGATGCCTGGCTTACCGTAAACTCAGTCAGCACGAAGTTGCCATCCGACGATAATCCCGGGCCATTGCTAGGCAAGCGATCGTCAGGCAGTGCTTCGATCTTGATGCCCGTAATACCCTTGAGTTGAGTTTTACTCTTCAAATTATAAATGGCATCCACTGCCGCCTCTCCGTCTTTGGAGGTAACAAAGAGTGAGCCATCGGCTTGTTTTTCAATCTTCTGCACGCCTTTGATTTCCCCTACTTCAAGATCAAGTGGTACCCATTCCGTGGACAAATCCACATAAGGCTCCCATTCCAATTGCTTGGCGACAGAAGCATCTGACATCGCTTTTACAGCAGCTTCGGCTTTTTGAATGCGTTGTAAGCGATCATCCGTCGCTTTGGCAATAATGGGTACCTGTTGAATTTTGTAATCATTATACTGTTTTTCTATAGCGGTAATTTTCACATGACGCTCCTCCTCCAACCGACTGATTGCAGGTGCTTGCTGTAATTCCACCGCACTCCACTCTGCTATAAGCACTTTATTCTCAACATCCATGCCTGCGGTGCTGGCGAGCACGGCATTGATTTCATTGGGGGTCGGCATGCGATTGAGGATACGCATGAAGAGTTCTTCCACGAGCTTATGGTCTTCGGGAATACTTTTCACCAGCTTGCTGATGGCGTTGTTCGGATCGCTGATGGCATCGCCTACGGTCGGGCCACTGACAAGCGCCATGACAGGACCTAATTGCATGTCACTGCTGCGCTCGCATTCACAGACACTTTCACGTACGGGACGACCGAAGTTACCAAGAAATCCATCGGGCAGTTTTGTTTGAGAATCCGCGAGCTGTGCGGCACGACTACCTGCTTTCACTCCGGGAATGTTGCTCGTGGTGCCAGTCACTGCGTAGATGGCATCGTAGAGCGCTTCCGCACTGAGACGTCGCGCCTTTGCATGACTGTAATTGATTTTGTCATCCTCATTCCACTGATTGGTCGCGAGACTAAGCTGATAAGTACGGGACTTGCAAATAACCTGCATGAGATGACGCACATTGAATCCGCTGCTAATGAACTCTTGTGTGAGATAGCTCAGCAACTCCGGATTGCTCGGAGGATTGCCTGCTCGAATATCGTCAAGCGGTTCGATCACGCCCGTACCCGTGAGATAACCCCAAATACGGTTGGCATAGCTCATGGCAAAATACTGGTTGTCAGCACTGGTCATCCAAGCTGCGAGTTTTTCTCGACGAGGCGCGTCTTTTTTCTCTTCAAATTTAGCAGGGAAGGGAAACGTCGGGGGAGCGTCCTTACCAGTGCGCAGATGCTTTACTTCACCGGCCCCTGTATCTTTGACGATTTCATAGAGCGGCTTCGCACCTTCGACAGCGGTGCCGCCAATGGTTTTTCCATTACTTGCTGGATCATTTTGGAAACCTATTTGAGCAAAGAAAGCTGATGTTTCGTAATATTGATTCTGATTCCAACGCTCAAAAGGATGGTCATGACATTTGTTGCAATTGAATCGAGTGGCTAGGAAAAGGTGCGTGGTGTTTTCCATCGTCTCCTCTGGCGTGCGAAGTATTTTATAATAACTAGCCGCTGGATTCTCTTTGTTTGATCCACTCGCGGTGAGGATGCTAAACGCAAATTTGTCATAGGGGGTGTTTTTTGCGATTTGATCACGAATCCAAGCACGGAAGGCTGTTGCGCCTTCGTCTCCTAGGAATTTACTGTTCACCTGGAGCATGTCGGCCCACTTGTTCGACCATTGCTCAACATAAGCATCACTCCCGATAAGTTTGTCCACGAGCTGTTCGCGCTTCAACTTCTGCTCGGCTGGATCAGCCAGAAATGCTCTAACTTCATCTGCACTTGGTGGGAGTCCCGTAAGATCCAAATACGCACGACGTAAAAACTCATTATCCGTGCATAAATCCGAAGGTTGAATTTTCATGCGTTGCCACTTCTTGGCGACAAACTCATCAATCTTATTGAACTTGGCAGGTTCCGCCCAAACAAACGCGCTGCGATCCCCCATCACTGTGATGGTGGTTGCGGCATAAGCTCCTTCAAACCTCGCCAGCATCGGGGCTTCACCACGGCGAACGGTGGTCACAAGTCCCTGCTTGTCAGCTTCAGCCACATCAGTGTTGCCACTATCAATAAAGGATTCTGCGGTCACATCTTTGGTCACTCCGTCTGCATAAGTGGCCAGCACCCTCATCTGCTGTTTGGCCCCGATGGTTTCGACGACGGGGTTCATGGGGAAAACTTCGATACGCGTCACTCGAGGGGAATCCTCTTTGAGCACGGTTCCGTTCGCGATCCAGGATTTGATCGTCTCATAATAAAGTTCGCCCGGCACCGTGACTTGGCCACCCTCATGAGGCACAGAACCGCTCGCCTTTAAAAGCATCAAGCTATGGCTCGGTGCCGCAGCATTGGTGCGGCGACTCCACAACTCCTCCGCAAATGCGGAGACATCATAATTAGGATCATAGCCTCGTAGCGAGAGTTTAAAGCCATTCTTCCCGTCCTTCGACCCATGACAGGATCCCATATTGCATCCCGCTTTGGAAAGCACCGGCATGACATCATGAATATAGTCTGGTTTGAAAATCGCCTTCATCCCGCTGACTTCCATAGGCACTTCCACTTTTTGTGAAGCGAGACTGATGACGACTGTGCCTTTGCCATCGTCCTTCGGGCGTATCAGTCCGCGTGCTGAAATGTCTGCGGCGACGTCTTTTGTCATGATCTTCACCATCCGTGTCACGTCTGCCGTCGTGCCATCCTTCATCCGGGCAGTCACCAATAATTGTGCATATTCCGTGGGGTTCCCAATCTTGATGTTTTTTGGAGACACTTCCAATGAGGTCACCATAGCGCCCTTCGACAAGGATTCGGGAGTCAGCGCTTTCTTCACATCAGAGCGTTCGATTTGATCATGATTGTCGGCCTCCAGTTTCGCAAGCGTCGCCTCATCCGCGATGGGTACCGAGAGAAATTCTTTCGTGATATTGCCACCCGCCACATCGAGCAGACGAACCTTGCCATCGGCGCCTGCCACGGAAACTGTTGTGCCATCCGGGCTAAAACTCACGGCAAAAATACCACCCGCAAACGACACTGATTTTAGCAACTTCACATCCGAGGTCACCCAAGCTTGCAATTTCGGATCTGCAGGCTTCATGAGCACATCAAGCACTTCTTTCGGTGGCGTAGAATCAAAATCAGCGGAATAAATATTCACCGTGCCCTTATTTTCAAGGGTGCTAGCGCATACAATGGTTTTTCCATCGGGGCTATAATCAACACTGAAGATACGACCCTCCATCGCTGGGAATTTTCGGATGAGGTTAGCGTTATCACCAATGACTCGCTTCGTGAGACGCTCCATGCGGTAAATTTGCGGGATGCCGTCAGCGCCACCGATAAGAATCTCATCACGCTGGGGATGCCTTACCAACGCATGAATCCCGCCACGCAAGGCTCCAGGTGTGATGGATGTCATATTGTCGATGAAACGCTTGTTAGCCACTTCCGTAAGCTTCACGGACATGTCACGACTAGCCGCCATGATGTGACTACCATCCTTACTCCAGACGGTATCAAGTACCCAGTCATTGGATGAGGCCGTAAAGAGCACTTCTTTGCCAGTTGCGGCATCGATTGCCCGCAGGGAATTATCAGAACCGCCGAAGGCAATAAGCTTGTTGTCCGGTGACCAGCTTGCGCCGTAGAGAGTGTCGAATGTGACACTTGCGCTGACATCGAGTTTTTTCATGGCAACATCCCACACTTGAATTTCGCCCATCCGACCGGGGCTACCTCCAGCAACTGCTAATTTTTTGCCATCAGGAGAAAAGCGAACGCTTTGAATCCGTTCTGAGAGACCTACAAACCTGGCTTCAGTACCGCTACCATCTGCTCTGTGGAGCAACACCTCATGATAACCTGCCACGGCGATGAATTTACCGTCAGCAGAATAGTCAAGCGATGTCACCAGTGGCGCCGTGCGATAAACTGGAGGATGCTCCATGTCATACTGCTGCTTCGCGGAGGCAGGCGTGTCGTCCTTGGCGCCTTCCGTGATCCAACGTTTAATCAACGCCACCTGCGTCTCATGGAGCGGATCAGCTTTTTGGGGCATCTCGACTTTACCTTTATCATTGGGAATGATTTCTTTAAGAAGGTAACTAGCGTCTGGGTTACCCGCAACAATGGCATTCCCCTCTTCGCCGCCTTTGAGCATTCTGACGAAGTCCGTCATGATATAGTCACCCTTTGATTTTGAAGGTTGGTGACATCCGTAGCACTGACCTTGAAAGATAGGGCGAATCTGTTTGTAGAAACTCACTGGGGCATTGGGGTCAACCACTTCCTCTTTTTTCGGAGCTGCCGCTTGTAGATAAAATGAAAGAGAACTGCCAAGTAAAATTGTAGCAGTACGCAATTTATAGTGAGTATATTTCGTCATGATAATTCGAGAAAATGCCAAACTAAATGAAGTCGGGCTAATAGTACGTCGGTTAAATTGATAATTTATCTTATAAGGTCTGTATCGATTGTGTTGGGGTATTGATACCGTGGTATACCGCCATGCAGGGCGACACTCTTGTTTTTACAAAACGCACCATTCAATGCGCCTCTTACAGTCCAACCACATTGGACATTGCCTGTGGTCAGATGATACATCCCTACTGATACTCCCCTTCGCATCTCTACTTGCAGCATAAAAGTATCGTATCCAATCACAAACCGCATTGTGATTTCAATCGCTGATCCCGTATCAATCAGCATGAAACTCTCTCTATGTCTCTGCGTCTTCGCCGCTCATGCGGCCTATGCACAGACGACGATACCCGCCTCTTCCGCCAATGTCGTTCTTTCCGCCTTTGGTGTTGTCGGTGACGGAAAGGCTGATGATACGACTGCGATTCAAAAAGCGGTGGATAGCGGAATAGGCACGATACCTTTTCCACGTGGCACCTATCGACTTACAAGTCCTGTGGTCATTGACCTCAAAAAGACAGGTTTTACTGCGCTCGTCGGTGATGGCACGGCGCGCATCGTGATGGCGGGAGCGGGTCCGGCTTTCAAGTTCGTCGGCACACACGAAGGCACTGCGGATCCGAAGAGTGTGGCACCTAATATCTGGGAACGTCAACGCACACCGATGGTGGACGGACTCGAAATCGTGGGCGCGCATCCCGAGGCGGATGGCATCGAGGCCACTGCCACCATGCAACTGACCATCACACGCGTCACCGTCCGCGAGGCGCGCCATGGGGTTCATCTGACCGTGCGCAATCGCAATGTGATCATCAGCGACTGCCATCTTTATCACAACAGCGGCATCGGCGTTTTTTACGACAACGTCGATCTGCACCAGTCGAACATCATCGGCAGTCACATCAGCTACAACGCGGGCGGCGGTGTTGTCTCGCGCGGCGGCGGCGTGCGCAACCTGCACATCGGCACATGTGACATCGAGAGCAATATGGCCCCCGACGCACCGCCCACCGCCAACGTGCTCATTGATTGCACCGGCGGCTCTACTGCGGAGGTGACGATTGTGGGATGCACCCTGCAACACAACAGCCTGTCGCCCGGCGCGGCGAACGTGCGCTTCATCGGTAAAGACAAGTCGCGTGCGCCGGATGACAACACGCAGTGGGGACACCTCACTATCGCAGACAATGTTCTGAGCGATGTGGAAGTGAACATTGATCTTCAGCATGTGCGCGGCGCAGTGATCACCGGCAACACCTTCGGCGGTGGTTACGAGCACGACTTGTTGGTAACCAGTTGCAGCAACATTGCCGTTGGCAGCAACACCTTTGATCGCAATCCGCCCTACTACCGTGGCAAGGCCGAGGCGGCGAAGGGTGGTCTTGTGTTTCGCCACTCGCGCGACATCACGCTGACCGGCATGCATATTGACGGTATTCGCAATCATCCCGCTGCCGTGCAGATCGAGGACGGTGACACCTTCAACGTGTCCGGCTGTACTGTGTTGGACAGCGACGGTGCCGGCCTGCTGCTCAAGAACGTCCGCAACAGCCTCATCACCGGCTGCCTCATCGCGGACCGTCGGCCTGATCGCGTTCCGGCGCCGTCC
>VFKY01000023.1 GCA_009885275.1 Verrucomicrobiota bacterium
AGTTGGCTGAGCAATCTTGGCCTAGGCGGCGCTTGGCTCCACAAACCCATTCCTCTCGTCATTGCGGACCTCAACGTGGGGCCTCTTTACACCTTCGCCATTGCCTCACTGGGCGTGTATGGAATTGTTATCGCGGGCTGGTCCTCAAACTCGAAGTATCCCTTCCTCGGCGGGGTGCGCAGCTCCTGCCAGATGATCTCGTATGAGATTTCTCTAGGCCTCTCTATCATCCCTGTAATTCTGATTTTTGGAGACCTCAATCTCTCCAAAATGGCCCAAATCCAAGATGCGGACGGCTGGCTGCTTCTTCCGCTATGGGGAAAGGGTCTGTCCTTGGAACGCTGGGTGCTTCTTATTCCCATCGTGATCTCTTTCCTTATTTTCATGGTTTCCATGTTTGCCGAAACCAATCGCACTCCCTTCGATCTTCCTGAGTGCGAAACAGAACTCGTGGCCGGTTACCACACGGAATACAGTTCGATGAAGTTTGCCCTCTTCTTTCTTGGTGAATATGCGGCCATGATCATCGGTTCCGGCCTAGCAGTGACCTTGTTCCTCGGCGGCTGGAGCATCCCCTTTCACAACCTCCTTGAGAAGGTCATTCCCTTACAGTTGCATTACGTGGCTGGCAGCACACCATTCTATCTCGGCCTGCTCCATATCGCCTGCTTCCTTATCAAGGTCGTCTGTTTCATTATTCTCTTCATCGCGGTGCGATGGACACTTCCTCGCCTTCGTTATGACCAGCTCATGAAACTCGGCTGGCTCGTTTTCTTTGAAATTGCCCTCGCGAATGTTTTTATCACTGCGGGTATCCTTATGTATTTCAGCCTCTGATTTGTTTGTATGGCCACCATTGTTGTTCAACGTCCCCAACTCAAATGGCATGAACGCTGGTTCCTTTCCACATTCCTGAAAGGACTGCGCATCACTTTGGGCCACGCTGTCATCATGTTGCGCGGCAAGAAAAAGGTCACGATGCAGTATCCTGAAGAAAAATGGGATTCGCAATTACCGGACCACTACCGCGGAGCCCCAGCTCTCGTTACCGATGAACATGGCCGCGAACGCTGCGTCAGCTGTCAGCTCTGTGAGTTTATCTGCCCACCACGAGCCATCACTATCGTGCCTGAAGAGATTCCCTCGGAAGACAAGTGGGCCAAGGTGGAAAAGCGTCCACGGGTATTCAAGATCGATATGATCCGCTGCATTTACTGCGGCATGTGCGAAGAGGTTTGCCCTGAGCAGGCGATCTTCCTCCGCAAAGATTACGCCATCACCGGTGTGACCCGTGCCGAGATGGTTCATGACAAGAAGCGTCTTTATGAGATCGGCGGCGTGCGCGAAGGTCTCGTTAACAAATGGAATGAACTAAAGTAATGAAAGGGACAAGGGATAAGGCAAAAGGGATAAGGGTTATGTATCGCGATCAGCGCGATACCTCAACTCTGTTGCCTGCCACTTATCCCTTATCCCTTTTCCCTTATCCCTTCTGATTCATGCCCGCCTTCCTGTTCTACTTCTTCTCCTTTCTCACCCTGTTCTTTGGGGTGTTGGTGGTGGTATTGCGGAACCCAGTGGCCAGCGCTCTCTCACTCGTGGTCAGCTTTGTCGGGTTGGCGGCATTATTTATCAGTCTCGACGCCTACTTTATCGGCACGATTCAGATCCTTGTTTATGCAGGGGCAGTGATGGTCCTCTTTCTTTTCATCATCATGCTGCTCGACATCAAAGCGGAAGAGTCCGCCAAGGTTAATGCGCCGGCGGTAATTGGCGGCTTAATGCTCGCCCTCATCTTTATCGTGCAACTCAGCTTGGTGCTTGGTGAACATGAGTTGGGTAAAAAGACCATCGCTGATGTGCCTCTTCAATACGAAGCTGCTGCTCAAAAGGAACTCGTGACCACGATTAAAACGGACCTTGAAAACAAATCTCTGCCCGATGCCAAGCTTGTCGGCAAGGCGCTTTTCTCCCGCTATCCTTTTCAAATACAACTCATCGGTGGACTCCTCCTCGTCGGCACTATCGGTGTCGTCATCCTCAGCAAACGCGAAGTGAACTAACACGTCATGGTCTCCCTCAATCATTATCTTCTCGTCAGCGGACTGTTGTTCTCCATCGGTCTTGTTGGTGTGGTGGTACGCCGAAACATTCTCACCATTTACATGTGTCTGGAAATGATGTTGAGCGCCGCCAACCTTACGCTGGTGGCCTTCTCCCGTTTTCGTTTGACCGAGGGATTGCCTGATTACAACGCTCAAGTGCTCGTATTCTTTACCATCACCGTTGCCGCCGCCGAGGTCGCAGTGGGCCTGGCCATTATTGTGGCGCTCTTCCGTGCTCGCCAAAGTGTGAGTGTCGGGGCAGTGGAAAAACTTAAAGGATAAAATCTAGACGCGACCATGGATCATCAAACGCTACCCGGAATTCTCCTATTGCTGCCGCTGACCACGGCACTGGTGATTCTGTTGTTTCATGGTGCCCTCAAGAAAGTGGCGCATCTCGTTTCCACCATGGTGGCCGTGGTCATGTTCGGTTGTGCCGTAAGCCTGCTCGGCGCGGATAACAGCGAGGTTATCCACCCGCTTTACTCCTTTTTGAAAATCGGTAACTGGCAGGCAGACATCGGATTCCTCGTTGATCAGCAATGTCGTGGCATGTTATTCATCGTCACCTTCGTGGGCATGCTCGTGCATATATACTCGCTCGGTTACATGAAGGAAGACGAATCCAAAGCACGCTACTTCGGCGCGCTCTCGCTCTTCATGTTCTCCATGAATGGCATCGTGCTCGCAGACAACCTGATCATGATGTTCCTCTTCTGGGAACTCGTCGGCCTCAGTTCCTATCTGCTTATCGGCCATTGGTTCAAAAAACCAGAAGCCTGCAATGCCGCCAACAAAGCTTTTATCACCAACCGCATTGGTGACTTCGGCTTCATGACAGGCATTCTCATTTTATTTGGAATGAACTTCGGCGATGTCTCCCTCTTAGGCCTCAAGGACAGTGTCGCCAGCGGGCCTCTTCACTATGTCGTGCAACAAGGGCCCTGGATTATTACTCTCGCGTGTATCGGATTGTTCCTCGGTGCCGTTGGTAAAAGTGCTCAAGCTCCGCTCCATGTCTGGTTACCGGATGCGATGGAGGGCCCAACACCTGTATCTGCCCTCATCCACGCCGCAACGATGGTGGCCGCTGGAGTTTACATGCTCGTCCGTGTGAATTTCCTGCTCGTGCACAGCCATGATGCCCAGACTATCATTGCTTGGATCGGCGGGATCACTGCCCTGATGGCCGCACTGATGGCGACTCAGCAGAACGATATTAAAAAAGTGCTGGCATACTCCACCCTTTCTCAACTCGGGTACATGGTCATGGCGGTTGGTCTTGCTGCGCCTGATGAAAGCATGTTCCATCTTTACACGCATGCCTTCTTCAAGGCGCTGCTCTTCCTCGGTGCCGGTGCCGTCATCTACTCCTGCCATCACGAACAAAATATCTGGAAAATGGGCGGCCTGCGTCGCGCCTTGCCCGTAACCTTTGTTACTTTCGCCATCGGCACCGCTGCCCTCATGGGTGTCCCAGGCACGAGCGGTTTCTTCAGTAAAGAAGGCATTCTCGCGGTGGCCTATGGACACAGTAAATTCCTCTTTGTCATTGGATTGTTCACCGCGTTTCTCACTGCGTTTTACATGACCCGACTCGTCATCGTTGTCTTTAATGGCAAACCTCGTAGCAAGGATGCGAGCCATGCGCATGAAGCGCCTTTCGTCATGCTGCTGCCGCTGCTGCTGCTGGCTGTACCCTCTCTTGTCTCTGGCTACGGATTGCTCAGCGGCCCTCTTCAGGCCATGGTCCCTCATGCGGAACACGAAGGCGGACAGATCGTGATGATATGCTCTATCGTCGTTTTACTTGCAGGCTTCCTCACAGGCTCCCGACTCTATACCAACAAGGAAAAGGATCCGCTTAACATCCCGCTCTTTGCCAACAAATTTTACATCGATGAGATTTACGCCTGGATCATCAAGTATGGTCAAGATCGTGTGGCTTGGATTGTCAACGCGATTGAAAAAATCTTTGTCGATGGTCTTCTCGTTCTTTTCCCCTCATCACTTGCCGCCGGTCTCGGCAACTTGATGCGCCGCGTGCAAACCGGCAGCCTACAGGGATACACCTTCGTTCTTGGACTCGGCATCATCGCCGTCGTCTACGTCATGTTGTTTGCCACCGCGAAGCATTAAGTTTTTTACCCTAAGATTGTGAGTCCTCTCGAAATCATCATTCTGCTTCCACTGCTGGCGGTTCTCGCCATCTGGGTCGGAGCACCTGCGCGCTTGACCGGCGTTGTCGCCTCGATTCTAAACTTGGGGATCGTCGTAGGACTAATATACCAATATCAAACGCATCACCTCGCCGATGGAAAGATGGCTTTCCTGCACGGTTATACCGTTCTGACCAATCCGCATATTCAGTTTGCTGTTGGCGCCGATGGTCTCAGCCTGACACTCGCACTGCTGACTTCGTTGGTCACTCTCGCGGCCGTCTGGAGCACGGTGGACAAAGATCGTATCTACTACATTTCCTCATTACTCATCGCGACCGGTGCCTATGGCGCCTTCCTATGCACGGACATTTTCTTTCTCTACGCCTTCCATGAGCTGGCCCTGATTCCCACCTTCCTCATGATCGCTCTCCATGGTCATGGCGAGAATAAAAACGCGGCGTGGCGGATCACTATTTATCTGGGCATCGGCAGTCTCATTCTCCTTGCCGGCTTACTCGGTGTCGTCTGGTATTGCAGCCCTGACAAAAGCCATCTCACCTTTGACTTGCTCGAACTGCTAAAACATCCGCTAAAAGCTGATGCCCCATACGCTCAGTTCGCACCCGCTAATTTCTTCATCCTGCTGCTTGGTTTTGGCACCCTTGTAAGTTTGTTCCCTTTCCATAGTTGGGCGGCCCCTGCATACGCCAGTGCCCCCACACCCGTGGCCATGCTACATGCCGGTGTCTTGAAAAAATTTGGACTTTATGGACTGATCCGTATCGCCCTGCCATTACTGCCAAATGCCGTAAACGTGCCTTGGATTCAGAATGCACTACTCCTCATGTTGCTCGGCAACATCCTGGTTATGGGACTGGTCACTCTGCATCAACGCCGCCTCGATGACCTTCTCGCTAATTCCAGCGTCATGCACATGGGCTACATCTTCCTCGGCATCGCCTCAGGCAATGCGCTAGGTCTTAATGGCGCGGTATTACTCATGTTCGCCCACGGCATCTCGATTGCCCTGCTCTTCATGCTCTGCGGACGCTTAAGAAATCAACTTGGCACCCTGGAGTTCGAAAAACTCGGCGGCATCGCTGGCAATGCTCCGTTCCTCAGCTTCATCTTCGGTATGGCTGCTTTCGCTTCCATCGGTCTTCCCGGACTTGCCAACTTCGCAGGAGAACTGCTCGTGTTTCTTTCCACCTTTCAAAGCTTCCGCTGGCAGGAAGGTTTTTCAATGCTGCAAATTACGACCATCCTCTCGCTCTGGGGTGTGGTCATTAGTGCGGTCTATATGTTGCGCGCTTACCGCAAAATATTCTTCGGTCAGCCCAATTCGGGATTGTTCATCAGTGATCCACTTCTTTCGCAACGAGTGCCCATGTTCCTCCTCGCGGCCGTCCTATTGGTAGTGGGTGTGTATCCTGCCTCACTGTTGAACATCATCCAAGTCTCACTCAGCGTGAAGTAAACTGCCATGTTGTTATCTCCACTCAATCTCGAACTTGGTCTTGGCGTACTCGCTCTATTGTTGCTCCTTGTGGAGTCCTTCGCCAATGTGCCCCGCCGTCTTATCGCCTACACGGCCATAGGCGGTCTCACTGCCGCATTGGTCGGATTATTTTTCTGTGCTCTCGACTCGGTACCGCCTTCCTTGACCGAGTTCTATGCCGTGGATCAGCTCGCCTTATTCTACAAAGGTCTGGCTGTGATTGCCACACTGCTCGTGCTCGTGCTCTCGCTGGAATACGCACCCATCATCCATCAATATGTCGCCCCCGATCATGCCAAGACCAAGGAGGCAGGACTTGGCGAATTTTTCAGTCTACCGCTCTTCGTCTGCGTAGGCATGATGGTCATGGCTTCGGCTAAGGATCTCATCACGATCTTCGTCTCTCTCGAACTGGTCACCGTCAGTTTCTATGTCCTCGTCGCCTTCATGCGCCGCAGTCCTTCCTCGCTCGAAGCCGGGGTGAAATACCTCATTCTCGGTGCGTTGAGCACAGGTCTCCTCGTTTACGGCATGGCTTGGCTTTACGGATTGACCGGACAAATGAGCCTCAATGGCATCGCTCAACAATTGGTCGACTGGAAAGGTAACACCCTGCCCCTTCTTTTTGCCGCAGCTCTCGTGATTGCGGGACTTGGATTCAAGGTCGGTGCCGTCCCCTTCCACATCTGGATTCCTGACGTCTATCAAGGTGCGCCTACTCCAATCACTGCTTTCCTTTCGGTCGGCTCCAAATCGGCTGGTTTTATCGTCCTCACCCGCGTGGTGCAATCCTTCCTCGTGGAAGGTTCCGTGATCGCAGAACCGGTGACTAACGTGCTCCTACTCCTCGGTGGTGCGACCATCCTCTTCGGAAACCTTGCCGCCATTCCCCAAACGAACTTCAAACGGTTGCTCGCCTATTCCAGTATTGCGCATGCTGGTTATTTGTTGCTTGTCTTGGGTTGTGTTCACACCGGCGGCACCGGATTCACCTCCTCTCAAATCGTGGCCTTCTATCTCGCCACGTATCTGCCCATGACCTTTATCTGCTTCATGCTGCTCAGCGTAGCGCGGGCTCAAGGTCTTGGGGAAGACATC
>VFKY01000009.1 GCA_009885275.1 Verrucomicrobiota bacterium
GCGCGGCGGGAATCTCAACGCAAGCATGGACTTTTGGTGCATCGCTTATTTGAAGAGATTGACTGGTTGGATGGATTTGAAGATGTGAATGCCATCAAACAGCGTTGGCAATCAGCGGGATTGCGGAGTGAAACAGGCTACAGTCAGGCGGAGGATGCTGTCATTCCATGTCTTTCGAATCAGGAAATTCTTGCATGTTTCAAGCGTGCAGAACAAAGCCGAGATGTTTGGAGAGAGCGCGGCTTTGATATGGTGCTCAATGGTCAATGGGTGAGCGGCATTATTGATCGTGTCGTATTGGAGCGTGATGCCAAGGGGCATTACACCAGTGCCATGATCTTGGATTTTAAAACGGATTCGCTATCTGATGAAGCAGCGATGAGGACGCGAGCCAAAGGGTATGCACCACAACTTGCGCTTTATGAGCAAGCAGTTTGCCGGCTTACTGGTTTACTCCCGACGAAAGTACGCACAGGATTGATCTTCACCTCACGTGCACAAATTTGCTGGCTTTGATCTGCCTGTTCAGGGGATTTTCACCACTGTAACGGTAACGTTATCTTGAATAGGACTGTCGGCACAGCGGACCGCAAAAATAAGGTTGTCGATGATTTTTCCGGCGGATGCATGTTTCCAGTTATTGACCAAGGCTTCAATTTCATTTTCTGTCAGCGTGAATACCCCATCGCTGGAAGCTATAAGGATATCGCCACTCTGTACGGTGTACGGGTCCATGCGAGCATCCACTAGAGTCAAGGGCATCCCCATACAGGCCGATTGCAGGACGTGTCTCTCTGGATGGTTACGAGATTCCTCTAAAGTAATCTCGCCTCTTTTGGCTCGTTCATCGAGAAGAGGGCCGAGTGAGTGATCATCGTTGAGTCTGATTAAGGCTCCATCACGAAAAAGAAAAAGAGGGGAATCACCGACACTTACCCAGTGAATGGCACTGGTTGTTACCACCAAACCAATGAAAGTGCTTCCCATGGGAGCATCTGACCAGGCAAATTTGGTAGAGAGAGTGAAGAGGCTTTCATTGGCTGTTTCCAATGAAACACGCAAACGCCAAGCCGTGCTAAGTGTGCTGGCTTTGAAGGTTTTAACAAATTCATTGATGAGGTATGAGCTGGCCACTTGCCCGCCAATATGTGCTCCCAAGCCATCTCCAAGGGCAATCAATAGCTTGGATGCTGGTGGTTCTTTACTCAAAGAAATATCTGAAAAAGCGTAATAGTCCTCCTGATTATCACGGCACCCAATAAACTGACGTCCCGCAAAATGAGTCTCAAGTTCGAAAGGTGATGCTTGTAGTGTAGTCATGGCGACGTGCAGGAGAATTACTCCACGCTAAATTTGTAAATACAGGTGTGCTGATAAGTTGCGCTAGGTTTGAGCACCGTCGTGGGAAACTCTGGTCTATTGGGGCTATCTGGAAAATGTTGTGTCTCCAAACAAAAGCCATCACGAGACTTATACGCGTGTCCTTGTTTGCCGGTTACATTGAGGTGGTTGCCGGTGTAGAATTGAACGCCAGGTTCTGTGGTTAATACTTCGAGCATGCGACCAGAGGCAGTGTCCTTGACCTGGGCCGCTTTTTTTAAACCGGGAGGTCCTGAAATGACATAGTTGTGGTCGTAACCCACACCTTGAATCAACGGTTTAAAATCTGCTCCGATACGCTCGCCAATCAGATGCGGCGTGGTGAAATCGAGAGGAGTCCCTTTGACGGGGGCGAGCGTTCCGTTGGGAATCAAAGTGTCATCCGTTGGGGTATACTGATCGGCGAAGAGAGTCATTTCATGATTGAGAATACTCCCGCTGCCTTCACCGGCGAGATTGAAGTAACTGTGATTAGTAAGATTGACGACGGTGGCTTTGTTCGTGGTAGCGCTGTAATGAATTTCCAGTGCGTTTTCGTTGGTGAGAAGATAGGTTACTTTGCAGTCCAGTTTTCCAGGATAGCCTTCTTCTCCGTCTGAACTTGAGTAGAGGAGTTCGATGCCTACGCCTTTAGCGTCTTTAATCGGATTGGTGCTCCAGACTTTTTTATCAAATCCGATCTTCCCGCCATGGAGATGATTGGGACCGTTGTTCACGGCCAGAGTGTAGGTTTGCCCTTCAAGAGAAAACTTGCCTTGGGCGATGCGATTGGCATAGCGTCCAGTGATGCAACCGAAGAAGGGACTCTTCGATTCGTAATCGGCAAAGTTTTCAAAGCCTAGGGCGACATCAGCAAAGACACCTTTTTTATCCGGCACCTTGATACTGACGATGGTTCCACCATAGTTGGTGATCTTGACCTCCATGCCCTTGTCATTAACCAAAGTATAAAGCGTGACCTTCTGGCCGTCTTTGGTGGTGCCCCATGTCTCGCTGGTTAAGCTCATATTTATTGGGTTAGGTGATTGGCTGAATGCGCATGACAGGCAAAACAGGTAGGAAGTAAAGCAGGTAAATAGAATGCAGATTCTCATGAATGCATGAGCTTGGATTTATTTACCTACTTTTGTCCAGAAAAACCTTAACTCAGAGGAGTTTCAGTTTCCCCCTCACGAGGCTTTGGTTTGAAGGTGGAGGTGATATACAGTTCGCGTAACTGCTTGGCATCCACCGCACTGGGGCTGGAAGTCATAAGCTCAAGTCCTCTGTTGTTTTTTGGGAAGGCAATAACTTCACGAATACTATCTTCACCTGCAGCCAGCATGATGATGCGATCTAAGCCCAGTGCGAGTCCACCATGAGGTGGTGCACCGAATTGGAAAGCTTCGAGAATATGTCCAAACATCGTTGTTTGTTCTTCGTCACTTACTCCAAGGATGGAGAACATTTTGGCTTGTAAGTCGCTCTCATGGATTCGCAGTGATCCGCCCCCAAGTTCTGTACCATTGAGCACCACATCGTAGGCGACAGCTCTGACCTCCGCGAGTTTACCGGCTTCAAGTAAAGGTATGTCTTCCGTCTTAGGACGGGTGAAGGGGTGGTGTACGGCATTCCATTTATTATCTTCAGGGCTGTGAGCGAGTAATGGAAAATCAACGACCCAGAGGAAGTTTAAGTCCTTACTGTCCTTGGTCAGTCCTTGCATATCCGCCACCTCAAGACGTACTCGA
>VFKY01000278.1 GCA_009885275.1 Verrucomicrobiota bacterium
AGCATAGAATGATCTATGTTCCATGTCCAGTGTGCCAGCTATAACTGTGACGTATTGCCATGTTTCAATAGATCTAGAAAGCCATCAACGGCAGATATCCCCTCGTTACATTGAGCCTTGAGGAAAGGAGCATCAGCAAGCCCTGTCTCACCATTATTTATGGCCTGTAGCGACACCCTAAAGTGAGCGGAACAAACGCTTGCCACAGGTCAAAAAGTCTCAATAGTCAATGCCTCCGCTGCGGCGGCACACACTCGTATGAATAAAGAAAACATCGCAATCATCGGCATAGGTTGCCGTTTCCCCGGCGGAATCAACGACACCGAATCTTTTTGGAACATGCTAATTGAAGGACGCGATGTCGTCTCTGAAGTGCCTGCTGACCGATGGAATGTTGAGAGATTTTACGATGCTGAACCCGGTATTGCCGGTAAATCAATTGCCAAGCGTGGTGGCTTTTTAGATTCGATTGATCAATTTGATCCACAATTTTTTGGAATATCACCACGTGAGGCGCCTTACATTGACCCTCAGCAACGCTTGCTCCTTGAAACTGCTTGGGAAGCTATTGAAGACGCCGGCGTGATTTTGGATTTGGAGCGGGGCACAGACATCGGCGTATTTGTAGGTGTATCGCATAATGACTACCAAAATATTCAGGGTGGCACCACGGATCGCTCAGGTATCAGCGCGCATTCCCCAACCGGCAACGCGCATAGTATTGCAGCCAATCGAATTTCATATTGTTTCAACTTGCGCGGCCCTAGTTTGGCGACGGATACCGCGTGCTCGTCTGCATTGACGGCGGTGCATCTTGCTTGCGAGCAAATTCATTCCGGGCGCTGTAAGATGGCTATGGCCGGTGGGGTAACGGTGATGATCACACCGGACGGTTTCATCGGATTCTCTCAAGCTGGGATGCTGTCTCCTGATGGTAAATGTCAGGCTTTCTCCGCAGAAGCCAATGGATTTGTGCGTGGAGAAGGTGCCGGCATGGTACTGCTTAAACCTCTTTCGCAAGCAATCGCTGACGGGAACCCAATTCATGGAATTATTGTTGGTTCTGCACTCAATCAGGACGGCCATACCAATGGCATTTCTCTTCCTAGTACGGAAGCTCAGGCTCAACTTGTGCGTGATGCTTGTGCCGATGCCGGTATCAATCCCTCGCAAGTAGATTTTGTGGAAGCTCACGGTACTGGAACTGCGGTAGGTGATCCTATCGAGGCAACGGCTCTTGCCGAAGCCCTCTGTGTTGACCGGCCCGCAAATATGCCGCTACCGATCGGATCCGTAAAAACGAACCTTGGCCACTTGGAAACAGCAGCAGGTATTGTCGGCCTCATCAAGGGTTTGCTCGTGCTCAAGCACGGTCAGATTCCGCCCAGTCTTCACTTTAAAAATCCGAGTACTCACATCGACATGACAGC
>VFKY01000333.1 GCA_009885275.1 Verrucomicrobiota bacterium
CGACGAAACTCGCAAGCAATTTGCTTTTTTGTCGAATATTAAATCAGATGATCCTAGGCTTTGGATATCTCCCGCTGAAGTGCTCTATCATTGCAATCTTGATTACGGGGAGGATCTAGGCTATCTGGATCCTAGCTTTGCAGTCCGTGATTACGCCCGCACCGTCGGTATTTTGAAGCTTTTATATAAACCCATGGGCTCCGTGATTAGCGGCCAGTTCTGCCTGAAAAGTAAATCAATACCACTCCATGAAAGGTTGATTATTATTGGCATTCGCAACTCAGTATCCGCCACGACTCTCTCGCCAGAGCACGAAACTATCGAAGTATTGGGCTTTGTTCCCATCGACACCAACAACCAGAATCATCGAGTGCCTTGGGATCAAATGATCTGGCTAAATGCTACACCTGAAGCCCTTAATGTTTTTAAAGATAAACTCTAGAGTCCTCACCTGAATCTTTTTGCAGAACTGATTCAATCGGTAATATATATCTATGAACAGCATGACAGGATTTGGAAGTGGTGAGGCAATTGCCGACGGTGTGGCGTGGCGCGCCGAGATGAGTTCGGTCAACCGGAAGCAACTGGAGATTGTCGTTCGTTTACCGAATGAATTGGGAGAGTTGGAGACTTCACTAAGAAACAAGCTTGCGGAAAAACTCTCGCGTGGACGGGTGCAGGTCAACATCACTGCCGACAGAGGCAGTCACGCCACGCCTTCCTTGCAGGTTGATGAAACGCTGGCAGAAAAATACTTTGCCTCTTTACAGAAGATTACCAAATCACTCGGCATTTCTCCTGATGTAGCAGCCTCTGACATTACCCGCTGGCCAGGAGTATTTTCCCTTGAGCAATGTGAGTGGACTGCAGAAGAAGCTCAGCCCTTCATTGAAAAGGCCGTTCATGCCGCACTCCAACAAATGCTCTCAATGCGGCAAGCAGAAGGATCCAATTTAAAAACTGACATCGAGAATCGATTGCAGGCGTTACAGGCACTATTACAAAGCGCTGCCGAATTATCACCTCAGGTTGTCACAAAATATCGAGAAGCTCTCCGACAACGTCTTACAGACGCAGGCTTACCCCTCCCGCTGGATGATGAGAGGCTCGTCAAGGAGATCGGACTTTTTGCAGATCGCTGCGATATCAGTGAAGAGATCACTCGCGCAAAGAGTCACATGGACCAATTTCATGCCTACATGAACAGTGGCGAACCCGTAGGTCGCTCCCTCGACTTCCTATCTCAGGAGCTCTTCCGCGAGATCAACACCATGGGCAGCAAAGCTAATCATGCGACATTGGCTCAAACTGTGGTCCGTGCTAAAACGGAACTTGAGAAGATTCGTGAACAAGTTCAGAACATTGAGTAATATCATGCCCAATCACACTTTCCCCACCCAGCGTCTCGGCGTGCTATTGGTCGTTTCTGGTCCATCTGGCTCCGGGAAAACCACTTTGTGTCGTCAACTCGCTGACGTCGGCGAAGTGGTTTACTCGGTTTCATGCACCACTCGTGCGCCCCGTCCCGGCGAGGTCCATGGACGAGATTACTTCTTTTTGTCCGAACAGGAATTTCAGGATCATATTCGGCGCGATGAGTTTTTTGAACATGCTCGTGTCCATGGCAATCTCTATGGCACTCTCAAAACGTATGTGAAACAAAATCTCGAGCGCGGCGCAGATGTGGTCATGGACATCGACATTCAGGGGGCCTCAATCGTACGCGCCTGTGATGATGAGTTGGTGCAACGCTGCCTTACCGATGTGTTCATTCTTCCTCCCAGCGTCGAGGCATTGAAGGAGCGACTCTCAAATCGCGGCACGGAGGATGATGAAAAGCTTTCCCTTCGCTTGAGCAACGCGCTCACCGAAATTGCCCAATGGCACACTTACACCTATGCCCTAGTCAGCGGAACAAGGGAACACGACCTTGACCGTTTTCGTGCCCTACTTGTCGCGGAAAGGCTTCGAGTGGTCAGACAGCAAAATTGAGGCCTACCCCGCATTTTTCAGATGTCACGAGTGAATGTTCCCGCCATAATGCCACCATGATAAGCTCACGGTTTATTCTCATCGCGACGTTGTTCGCTCCTCTATTGGCACTTTCTCAAGAAGCGCCCAAGCCTGATACCACAACCAAAGATTCTGCTTTTGCCCAATTAGAGTTGCTAACTAGAGCAATGGAACTTGTACGGCAGAATTATGTGGACGAAAAAAAAGTAACGTATGAGCAACTCATTGAAGGAGCTTTGCAAGGCATGCTGAGCAAGCTCGATCCTCACTGTCAATACATGGGCAAGACGCTCTTTGAGGACATGCAACAGGAGCAGAAGGATACCAGTGAAGGCGTTGGGATTACCGTATCCTTGCGTGAGGGCACCCTCACCATTATCACGGTCGATGAAGATGGCCCTGCGGCTAAAGCAGGGGTGTTGCCCAACGATCAAATCATTCGTATCGGCGAGGTGCTGACCGACAACATGAGCACCATGGAAACCGTGCAACACCTCAAGGGAAAAGTTGGGGAAGTGGTACGCATCACCGTGCGTCGACCCGGCACAAAGCAGTTCCTTGATTTCAATCTCACTCGACAGGCGTTACAGGAAAGCTCAGTGCGTGATTCCATGCTTCTTCATGGAAAAACGACGGCTCCGTGGAAGATCGGTTATGCCCGTATCACTGAGTTTACCAAGGGCACAGTCAAGGATTTAAGTGCTGAGTTAGATAAATTGGAGAAGGAAGGTATGCAGGCATTCATTCTCGATTTGCGCAACAACCCCGGCGGCCTCATTGATTCCGCCGTTGGTGTTTGTGGTGAATTTTTACCAACTCAAACTGTGGTGGTCACGACAGAAGGACGTGTGGCGTCGCAGAATCCCCCGCCTTACCGCACGCCTGCACGTAACGACAAGCCGATGAGGAAGTATCCTGTTTGTGTCCTTATTAATCAGGGCAGCGCCAGTGGTTCAGAACTTGTCGCTGGGGCACTACAAGATTTGAAACGCGCCATCATCGTCGGCACCACCAGCTTCGGCAAAGGTTCCGTACAAAGTGTAATCCCCATGAAAAACGGATCTGCGCTCCGACTTACCACGGCAAAATACTACACGCCAAGTCACCGTACCATTCACGAAAATGGAGTCGAACCCAATATCGTATCAGCTCTCACGACGGATGAAGAAGTTAGAATTTTTCAATGGCGGAGTGCAAATACGACAGGTGAAGCCCGCGCTCTCGACCTTGCCAAACTTGGTGACCGTCAACTTGATCGTGCCACGGATGTGTTGAAGGGGGTCATGATCTATGACCAATTCAATAAAGCTCAAATCGCTCCAGTGGCGACTCCAGAGTCTGCTCCAGGTGTTACGCCTATTGACGCAAAGATTGAAAAATAGACGGCCCCATCTTCGACTCTGCTTTTCATGCCTTCGTGTATTCTCGCTCTCGAAACATCCTGTGATGAAACTGCCGCGTCTGTACTGACGCTAGAGGGGCAAGTCTTGAGTAGTGAGGTGGTTTCTCAGATCGAAGTACATCGCGTCTATGGCGGCGTGGTGCCTGAACTGGCTTCACGCAATCATATTCAGCACATGCGCATTATTTGTGAGCAGGCTTTGGATAATGCGGGTGTGACCTTGCCCGACATCGCAGCATTTGCAGCAACGAGTGGCCCAGGATTGGTCAGTTCCCTGCTTATTGGCAGCACCATGGCTAAGGCGCTGGCACTGGCGGAGAATAAACCCTTTCTTGCCATCAATCATCTCGAAGGTCACCTCCTATCGCCGTTCATGGATGATGCCATCATTCCGCCTCATGTCGCACTGATCGTCAGTGGCGGTCACACCATGTTGCTCCATGTGCATGGTGTTGCGAACTATAAATTGCTCGGTCAATCTCGAGATGATGCTGCAGGCGAGGCCTTTGATAAGGTGGCAAAAATGCTTGGGCTACCCTATCCGGGTGGACCGGAAATTGATCAACGCGCACGCTCCGGCAAGCGCAATGCTTTTCCGTTTCCCCGCAGCATGATGGAAAGCGACAATTACGAATTCAGCTTCAGCGGACTGAAGACGGCCGTGCTTTACCTACTGCCAAAAATTGATATCGCCCCTGAAACAACGCTCAACGATGTCTGCGCTTCCTTTCAAGAAGCTGTCATGGATGTACTAGTGGAAAAAACTATCAGTGCGGCAAAAGCCACCGGTGAACGAATCATAGGCATCAGTGGTGGCGTAAGTTGCAATCATCGACTCCGCGAACTTTTCACGGAGCGGTGTTTCAGTGAAGGTTTCACCCTACGTCTTACCCAACCTCAATACAGCACCGACAACGCGGCCATGATTGGCTTCGCCGCCGTGCAACGCTTTAAGATAGGCCATTACTCGCCATTAGAAGCCGATGTCGATCCGAATCTTAGTTTGTTGAGTTGAGAGAAGTCGAACGCCTTGTCCAACTTCACAAGACTTAAACAAATGAAGTGGTCATGCACTCGCAAAAAAATGCGACTACAAGGCTTATGATTGCGATTGCAACTGACTTGTCTGCGGGCGCCTGCTCTGTATAGATATGGCCCCATTCCTCTCACTCCAGCACCTTCGGCCTCAGATCTCTCGGCGCGTACAATCCACCAAAGTCTGCACCCTTCATCGGTCGCGCCTCCTCAAAAGTCATGTGACATCGAGGACTTGTTGAAAAAGCAAGTCAAGCGACGCTTCATCCCAAGTGTTGGCGGTGATCGTTGCACTCTGCTCCTCACAGGCCGCCCGGGTTTGCACCAGAAAATCGCGCAGGGCGGCACTGACGGGGAAGGCATCAGCTTCCGAGCCCGCCTGTTTCCATTGGAGCAAACGCTGAATTTCTTCATGCAATGCGGCATCAGGAATCAGCGACAGCAAATCGGCAAAGAGCACCGGAGGCGCTGACTGTTTTTTGAGAATCCACTGCGCTGCGAGCGTGGCCCGAAGGATATAGAGAAACCATTTCCCGTTGATGTCGGCGTCATGGACATGGCGCATCCAGAGTTGCTTTGCCAGTCCAAGGTAATGATCCACGGTGGGCTTCGTCTGAAAATACTCCGACGAAAGCGCTCTCAATTGTCCGATTAGCCCGCTGTCTTGATAAACGATGGGGGAGTTGACCCATTCATAAAAGGAGGCATTGGATTTCCCGAAGTGATGCAGGGCCTTGCGCAGGTCCCAGCCCGACATGTCGAGATCCCCGGGCAGATCCTCATGGATGTGATCAGGTGGAAGTTGCACGCGCAGATAGTGATCCTTCGGCCATATAAAGACAAAGCGGACATCGTAGTCACTGTCCTGCGAAGCGAATCCCCAAGCCCGGCTTCCCGATTCAATGGCGAAAAGTATCCGGACACCTCGTTGAAGGGAGATTTGTTCGATGGCCTGATCGATGATGGTCATGATGTTACTCAATACGCCAACCATGGATTGATCCAGTGTCTTATTTCAGTTTCACTAGGGAGTGGGGATGGCCTTTTGAGTATAATCAGGGCCAGACAGGCGGTTTTTTTGGCAACAAAGAATTCTTTAAGACCTGGAACTCGCCGTCATCGTAGCGAGCTCCGTCATGGCTGGTGACTGGCGCGAGGCGCTTTCAACCAGTAGATCAGCAAAATGAGCCCCAAAAAGGCGGTTGTTGCTATGAGGCCAGCATAAAAGAGTTGATAACCTTTGATCCCTCGCGGTTCAATCGTTTGACTTTTCGCAGCAGAAATCTTGCGAGTTGCCAGCAAATCTTTCCCGGCATCATTGATGTCTGACTCAGCGATTAAACCTTCACCTTCATTAGAAGCAAGTGTC
>VFKY01000200.1 GCA_009885275.1 Verrucomicrobiota bacterium
CTTACTTCAACGTCATCAGGTAGCTCATGAGATCGGTGACCTGTTGATCGTTCAAGGCGTCGAGCAAGCCTTCAGGCATGAGGGAGCGGCGGATATAGCTGGTGTTGCGAACATCTTTTTTAGGAATGCGACGATCCTGCATGCCGGGTTGGCGCACGACAAACGCTTCCTTGTCATCGCTGACGTAGAACGCATCCATGATATCGCCGGATTTCATTTCGACACGGAAGATGCGGTAACCTGCTTCCATCGCGGCGTTCGGAGTCATGATGTTGCGCAGCACACCCTCAAGCCCCATCGCTCCTGCGCCACTGAGGTTGGGGCCGATTTGACCACCGGTATTACCGATGGTGTGACAGGCGATGCAGAGGGCGGAGAGGGCTTTGCCATTCTCGAGGTTGCCGGGCTTGTGTCCAAGCGCAGAGTATTTGGCAAACTTGGTATCCAGAGCTTCGGCCTGCTCCTTCGTAAGGATGGGCGGGTAGTCGGTGGTTTTGGCGATGCGAGCGCCTTGCCCCAAGGGAGCGCGGGCATCCTGCCCGTTTCCTGGAAGATTAAATACGGGCGAGACGCCCGCGCTACTTTCTAAAGCGCGATCAAAGTTGGAGCGGATCTCTGGTGCGGTGCGTTCACGATTCCAGACACGGAACTCCGTGATCATACCTTCGGTGCCTTTTGCCGGAGTGCTCAAACCGATCTGACAGTTCTCCCATTTCACCGCTGCGGGTTTTGTTCCTACGGCATCGAGTTCACCGTTCTGGTAAATGCGGCAAATGCCTTGAGCGTCGCGAGTGACCGCGATATGGGTCCAGAGATCATGCGTCATCGGTTTCTTTGCCGTGACGACATCTTGCAATTCTCCGCCGCCATAGACTCGGAAGGTCGAGCCGAAGAAGTTCATGTCGATACCACCCGGTGCGCCGAGCAGGCTGTCGGCATTGTCGATGCCAGCCGCGAGTCGCACCCAGCACTCAACGGTGAATGGCCCCTCAAGCGTGATCTTGCTGTCGACGACAGCCGTGTCGCGGCCATCGAGTAGGAGCACATTGTGGAAGACATGACCCAGACTTTCCATGACCTTGGCGAGTTCCGGATCGTTGCCGAGCACAATGCTCAACCGCTCGGCCGTGGGGCCATCGAGATCGGTCTTGGGAATCTTATTTGTGGCGAGCGCAGAGACGATTGCCTTGGCTCCCGGCTTGGTGCTGGAAAGGGCATTCAAGGCGCTACGTTGCTGGGCCGCATTGAGGGTAGGATAGAGGGTGAAGAGTTGTTCCGATGCATTCGGGTTTTTCGATGCCGAAAGCGCAGCAAGCGCTTCGTCGCGAATCATCGGATCGGTGGATTTTGCGAGCTCAGCGAAGACATCGCTGGCGCTGCTGTGCAGTTCACGCAGGGCTTGCAATGCAGGAAGTACATTCGCGTTTTGTTTCACCATTGCGACGAGATCAGTTTCTAATGATGCCAGTTGGAAGCCACCGATCAAACTCACAGCTAGGGAGCGTTCGTTATCGTTGCCACTGAGCAAGGCTTTCGCGGCATCGTTGAGTAAGGGGGCTATCTTCGCAGGGTCGAGCTTGGTCTTTTGCGCGAGCAACTTGTCAGCGACTGAGGTGCGTGAATCGGGCTTAGACAGCAAGGCTTTCAAAGCATCGCCGCAACCGGGTTCCTCGGGGAACTGGGCGAGGCGGAAGAGTTCCTCTTGGTTTGGTGCGCGATCGAGTTGCGGTAGAAGTTTGGCGACACGTGAGGCGCTGGCTTTGGGTTCAAGCGCGAGCGAGGCGAGCACACGGGCTTCGATGGGGAGTTTCGCGGCCTCTTCGGTGTCGAGGAACTTGGCGACAACGTCGGGATGCTGTTCCAGGAACATTCGGACGAGATAGCGTTCGAACTCGCGGTCATAGGCCTCACCGACGGGGATTGGTTTGCCGGCGCGAGATGGGGCGGTGGGGCCGGGGAGGGAGGGTTTGGCGAAGAGGAGTAATTTCTCAATCGAGCGTGAAAGAGCTAAGTCACCATCTTGTGAGTCCCCTTTAACTTGATATTTCAAGGCAAGATCTGTAATCAAAGCAATAGCCTTTATTGCTTCTGATCGAACTTCAGGATTTTTATCTAGAACAACCTTGCTGCTTATCATCTTGATCCGTTCGCCAGGTGGCTGGAGTACATGTCCCAAAGCACTAAGTGCTTGCTTCTTCACGTTGTCATCTGGGTCAGAAAGGCAGTTTAGAGCAAGCTGACCATCAAAGGGGCCGCTGCCTGTTCTCGCCCATAATGCTTGAATTCGAGCAGTGCTCCTTTGAGGCTCATTAACTTTCTCGGGACTGTCAGCTAGAGACTGAAGTCTGCTTGCAATACCGATATCCTTCCGATCCGCCAATGTCTGCCATGCCAGATGCGCTTGGGCCGTCGGCACAGTGCCGAGTTTGGCGATCAATTCATCGGTGCTGAGTTTGGTGAAGTCGGGGATCTCGACATTGGAATGTCGAGCTACGTCGCTCTTCGGTTTCACTCGCCAGATGCGTCCACGAATCTTGTCGCGATCAGGATGGTTCCGCGCCACTTCATTGTGACTGATGATCTTGTTATACCAGTCCACGATATAAACACAGCCATCGGGACCATTCGTCATCGCAACGGGGCGGAAGAACGGATCATCGCAAGTGATCAAATCCTTGGCTTGCTCGAGTCGCCAGCCGTTCGGAGCTTCGCGGGGGAACTTGCGGCTGTCTTCGCGATGCATCGCCAGTGTCTGAATCTTTGAAGTGATCGGGTTGGCGACAAACATGCAGAGGCCGTCGTCTTTAACGGTCGGAGTTAGTTTGCGGAAGTCACCCTCGCCGAGAGCAAGTCCGCTGAGGCCGGTGCCGCCCATCTTGAAGTCGGGTGCTTGCACAGGAAACTCAGGCGCATAACTCTTGAACAAACGATCTGCGCAGCCGGGATAGTTCGCATACTCATGGAAGGGCATGACGGGATAACCGAAGTCGTTCGCTTCCTGAATGAACGTCTCGCCTTCACCAGTCATGACAAGACCCCAGATGTTGCAGGGACCCTGACTGGTGATTTCAAAGTTGGTGCCGTCGGGACGAAAACGCGCCATGCGGGTACTGGGGAAGTCGGTGAGCTTGCCGCTCTTGTCCTGCACCTTGCCGCTGTTAAACGCACCCTGAGCCATCCAGACCCAGCCACCGGGAGCACGGGTGAACTGATGGGGAAACAAATGCGAGTCCTGCACACCGAAGCCGGTCAGCAGAATCTCACTCTTGTCCGACTTACCATCGCCGTCTGTGTCCTTAAAGAGTTTGATGTCGTGTCCGTGCAAAATATAAGCACTGTCGCCATTGCCCCAGGGAAGGAGGCCCAATGGAATGGCAAGACCATCGGCGAACACTGTCGGGTTGGTCAGTCCACCGGGCGGGAGTGGCGCATTGATCGCTTCCCGTGGATAGACGAGCACTTTGTCCTTGCTCCTCGCGGCATAGACCGCTTCCGCGGCAGCGGGATTTTCATTGGCATCGAGGGGATATTCCAGCGCGGTCTGTGTCCACATGCGGCCACGCTGATCGAAATAGACGCTGACAAATTTACCGATGCCTTCGCTCTCTTTGACAACCAGTTCGATCTCGTAGCCTTCGGGAAGATGAAAAAGCTTCTGTTCCTCTTCTGCTGTTTTAGGGGTTCCTTCAATCTTGTTATAGCTGGTATCTTTCTTCGTCGTAACTGCGGCTGAGGTGGGCGCAGGCTTCGCCAGTTTAGCTTTTGCACCTTCAAAACCACCGAGCGACTCCCAGGTTGGGGCGCCTTTGGTTGAAGGCAATTCCTCAATAGTGACGTCTTTGACCTGCACGAGACACACGCCACCGCTGTGTACTTGGGGTGCGATCAGACCATCAAGCGCGATGTTTGGATCCGTTTCCGTGTAATCGAGGGCGAGGACGCCGTTGATCCAGGTCTTGATGTTTGTACCATCGGCGCGGATTCGATATTCATTCCACCCGTACACATCGACGACTTTGTCGAGTGCCGCGGCATCGACGGGTTCGGCGATGACCTTGTTGCGCCGGAACTCATCATAGATTTTTCCGAACCAGCCTTTCCCGCAATCCACTTGATAGCCGCTCATGTGGGCACCGCCGGGCACCCTCACGCTGCGAATCTGAATTCCGCTGTTGAGCAATCCGGTGGCGGGATCGCCACTCACTTTGATTTTGAGTTTCAGATCAAAGTTCTGGTAGTTCTTCTTTGTGCAGATGAAGTGGTTTTCTTTGATTTTCTCAGTCGTTGAACCGCCGGTGATCATGCCGTCTTCGATGCGCCAGATTTTGGGATCGAAGTCCCAGCCATCGAGCGACTTACCATCGAAGATTGAAACAGGTTCGGCGCAGATGCTTGCCGTGTAGCAAATGAGAGCGAGTCCGGAGAGTGTGAGCAATTTCATAAATAGGATAACGGTACAGTTATAACCATTTATCCCTGATCAATGCACGCACTAGTGACGAATATCCACATGCTGGATGTGGCTTTGTCATCACCATTTAACCGCCACATGTCTTACAAGGCTTGCCATCGTTTGCGCCACAAGGTTTATCCGGGCGAAAGTAGCGGCATTGCCCATTATGGCGCACCCCGGCACTACTGATGCTGAAGCCGCCGCCTGCTCCAGCAATTCTCTTAGGTGTTTTGTTCACCTTTTTCTGAGCGGTGACCAATACCATGTTGTTTTGAAGGGGCTCGATATTCTTTGCCAGTTCTGAGGAGGATGGCGGTGATCGTAGGGGGGACATGTTGGGAATAGACTGAAGAAAAGCCGAAAGAGTTTCGGTGCTGAAACATCCAGCGGTTGTCGGCTTTGCTTCTTTTTCTTTGCTGTCAGGGTCTACTGGATTGGCGAAGAATAGGCCCAATACATCTCCCTTTTCGCCAAGAATACACCCGCCAAGACTGTCTGTTGGCGTGGTCGCATCGTGGTCAAAACGTAGGAGTTCGCCTTTTTTAATTTTACTGATGATGCCCTTGCTTAGGGTGGGATCGCTGAGTGATTTTTTAGTACTCTTGGGGGCCATGCTGATAACAAAAATACTCTGACCGAGTTCGAGAGGCTTGCGGGCAGAAAAATGCCCGGGATCAAGTTCCGTTGCGCAGGAGAGTAATGCGAGGCCGTATTTCTCACTTACTTTAACGACGGTGGCGGGGAACTCATCTTTATTGGCGTGAATTTTCAGTGAGCTGATATTTTTTACGAGCGCAGCATTAACTACCAGCAGGCCTTGTTTGCCGACACAAAAGCCCAAGGATTGAATAGTGCTGATCTCGATGATGGGCTCATAGACGTCTGATGGTGGAGCATCAGGCGCATTGGAGATTTTTAGCCGTTCTGTCACGGCAACATCCAAGCTTGTCGCATAGACCTTGATTGTGACGGCATCACTCTCTTTGGGGTGATAGATCCGTAGTCCTGCTGGGAAGAGCTGTTGCTGTTGGAATTGAGCTTCGCTTTTTCCCTTATCGGGTGTTGGTGTGAGGCAGAAAAACATATCCCCTAAAAAAAGCTTCATCCCATCTTGAGGTTCGCCAGCACGCCCCATGCGGCAGAGCCAACCATCTTCCAGCACATGCTGAATTTCGTAGGACGATGGACCTAGTTGAGCGGATTCTTCAACAATCTTCTGTGCTTGATGAGCGAAGCTTTTGTCTTCTTCCGAAAAAGCATTTAACGCATACTTTGAAGATTTTCCATCGCCACTCGTCAGGATGATCTGATCACCCTGCAAGCCAGTAAATTGAGCTTCAAAACTACGTTTTCCATCCGCACTATGCCACTCATGTCCTTGGACAAAGGAGACAATTAGAAGCGTAAGGAGGATGTGATAAACTTTAGTTCCCTGATGCATGGTTTTATGCACAGGCTATGGAATATAATAAAAAACACAAGATGGATTTAACAAAGCTTAACAAGAAAATATCAAGGATTACTTCGGCGTCAGCCAGAGCAAGATGGGGTGCTCACCAATTTTAAGCTTTAGTTCACCAGTCTTTTCATCTTGTTTGATCTCAGGAGTGAGTGGAGCATCTTTACTCAAGGGCATCTGCTCAGCATTTTTGAAACGGAGACCTGAAGTTTTTAAGGTCAGATCCCGGGAAGGTTGGTTGGGATGCCATGCTGCCCAGATGATAGGATCGCCATCTTTTTCTGGGGTGAATTCATAGACGTATCCTTCTTCGAGAGACTGTTGAATGATTCTTGAGAAGCGATAGTTTTCAAGAGACTTAAGCATCCAGGCGACGGCATGAAAAGCGGGCTTGGGTTCGTAGTTGCGGGTTAGGCCGGAGGCTGCGTGGAGTTGCGGTTTGTCATCGTCGTTGTGCATATAGACAAACGCCTTCTCTACTCCCATGGCTGCAAAGAGGAGAAATGAGCGGACCGTCCAACGGGCCTGTTCGTCATCCGTTGATCCAATCCACTTGGCCCAATCACCTTTGGGATCCGGTTTCTTGGTGCTCGAATCCCAACCAAACTCTGTCACCCACACCGGTTTGCCGGGTGCGTTAGCATTGCGCCACTTGAGTAGTTCTTGAATGTTGCCAAGAAAAGGTACCGCGGGATTCTCAGGATAGGTTCGACGCCAGACCGGCCACTGTTCGGCGATGGCGTAGCGATGAATCTGTAACACATCGTATTTGGCTTCGAGACCTTTGAAAATATCGACGCCTTTCCAATAGCGATCGCTAGGGCCGACCTCGACATTACAGGTAACAATTTTCATTTTTGGATTGCCTTCGCGAATCCCGCGTGCCATGGCTTCGAATAATGTCTTGTACGTGGGGTCATCGTAAAGCCCCGGTTCGTTGCCCACTTCGATCCATTCCACATAAGGCCATTTGCCGCCGGGACCGAAGTTCTCCGCGAATGATTTGCCATAAGCATAAGCATCGTCAGCAATGTTTTTCCAATCACTGGCTTTGATGTTGTCGAACATCAGACAGGCATTGATCTTTAGTCCTTCCGCAGCCCATGAGCCGTAAACTTTTTCCCATGAAACTCGGTTGCGAGCGAAGGGCCACTCAGGGAGTAGGGAGGTGTTTTTTTCTAAATCCCAATCCACGGGGTGATAGTCGCGCACGACACGGCAGACGGGCTTATAAAGCGTGGGCTTGAATGTCACGGTGTGGCCGTTGACCCCGACGAAATCACGAAAGAGGGGGCCAGCGGCTTTCGGCGCGGCTTTTGTCGCAGGGGCATTTGATTCACTCGGAGTCTTGGAACATTGAATGATAAAGCAGCTCAAGATTAGCAGTGCGGCAATGCAATAATGTCGAGGTTTTGGCATGATGTTTTGGGTCAGTAGGAGGTGGATTCTCATCACGAAGAGATGCTTTCATATTTGATCATCGCGCACCAGCTTTATCATCGTATGAAACGCATCAAGCACATTGCCTTTTTTAAATTCAAGTCCACTTGCACCGAACAAGATATCGATCTTGTTTGGCAGACCATGGAGAGTCTTCCTCAAAACATTCCCGGTATTCTCAGTTTGAGTTGGGGCGTTAATATCAGTACGGAATCGCTAGATCAGGGCTTCACCCATAGCTTTGTCATGGTGTTTGAGAATATCGAAGCGCGTGATGTTTACCTACCACATCCAGCGCATGAAGCGGCTAAAGTCATTGTGGTGCCCATGCTTGAATCGGTGATTGTACTCGATCACGAATATTGCGAGAGCGTGTAATCAGTGCTGCACCCGATACTCTGAGGGATTACAGCCGACCCAGCGTTTAAAGGCGCGGGCAAAAACGACGGCGCTTTGATAACCGAGTGTCGAGGCTACGACTTCCAATTTATCATCGGTGGTTTCCAGTAAGCGTTGCGCTTCGGCGACACGTAGAGCGGTCAATTGAGCCATGGGACTTCTGCCGAGTTCATGCATGCAGAGTCTGCGGAGATGCTCGGTGCTCATGTGAACTTCATGCGCCAGTTTGGTCAGGGTCCAATCTTCTGCGAGTTGCAACGATACCTTTTCCCAGAGTCGATGAAGTCGCTCGTTCTGTCGCCACGGGCGGGCGAGTCGGCGGAGTTCTAGTTGGAGGATTTCAGTCCAGTGATGGAGATGCTTCGGATGGCGCGCCCCGTTCCATTCGGCTTGTAACCCTTCAAAGACATGTTGCAGCGTGTGCCCTTCACATTTCAATCGCAATGGTGATCCTGCGCCAACCAAGGGTGCCACCGTAGAAGGTTCATCGTAGCGCACCCAACCGAAATACCACGGAGTTGTGCCACTGGCGTGAAAGGCATTGAGCGTGCGCGGTGGCGCCATGCAAGCCCATCCCGCGCCTACGTTCTGCCATCGCCCATCCAGCAGTACCCGTCCTTTGCCGCTGAAGCATACGAGTATAAAACTCCCCATGGGACGGATTCGCACGCGGGAGTAGGGGGGATGAGCCTTGTCCAAACCGAGATGCGCGATCCGATGCGTCTCCAGTTCCTTGAAATCATCGCCTTCCAGCACCCAGCGTGTGGTATGTGCGCCATCCTCTGTATGGTCTTGGGTGAATTCAATGGGTTCTGTGGTCATGAAGATGCGGGCGCCTACCAGATTGTTACAGTAAGTTGGTCGAATCATGCAAGCACGCATTGATTTCAATCGTTTTTAGTCGTCCCCTTATTCCTATGCGCACTTCCTTTCTCTCAAAAGCATTCGTTACGGTCCTTTTCATGGTCGCCTGGAGTTTCACCTCCATCGCTTCAGCTCAACGTCCATTCCTTTGTTCCGACTACAATGGCAACAAGGTCACTATCGTCTCGGCGGACGGCAAGATCGAATGGCAGTATGAGTGTAAGAATCCGCAAGACTGCTGGAAACTGCCCAATGGAAACATTCTCATCTGCTTTGCGACCGGCGCGGTGGAGCTGACTCAAGATAAGAAGATCGTATGGGAATACAAGGCACCGGAGAAGGTGGAAGTGCAGTCCTGTCAGCCGCTCCCCGATGGCAATGTTATGATCGTGGAGTGTGGAACGAGCCGCATCATCGAAGTGGATCGCGCCGGCAAGGTGGTCAAAGAAGTCAAACTGGTCACCGCTCCCGAAGTGAAGGTTCACAATCAATACCGCGGCACTCGCAAGCTCAAGAACGGTAACTATCTCGTGAGCTTCAAAGGCGAAGGCAAGATCGTCGAAGTCGACCCCGAAGGGAAAGTGATGCGTTCCATCAAGGTTCCCGGCGATCCCCATGGAGCTCTTCCATTGCCGGATGGTCATTTGCTTGTGACCTGCGGCGATGCGCACAAGGTCATCGAACTCGATGAGAACGAAAAGGTTGTATGGGAACTCAACGAAAATGATCTCCCTGGAAATACTTTGCGTCTCATGGCCGGTTGTCAACGTCTGCCAAATGGCAACACCATTATTTGCAACTACCTTGGTCACGGACACATCGCCGAGCAACCCGTGTTCTTTGAAGTGACCCGAGATAAGAAAGTTGTATGGTCGTTCCGCGATGATGCCAACTTCAAGACGGTCAATCAGATCATGGTGCTCGATGTGCCGGGCGACGTGACCAAGGGCGAGATTTTAAGGTAAGGAGGTATGCCGCCTGCATTTTAGCAGGGTCGTTTTTCTGCAAGCCGTAGGCTTGAAGGAAGGTAGCCGGTGGTGGAGATCACGCAGTGATCGGGAACCACCGGATCGGTGACAAAACATCATGTGCCCCGGAGGAGGCGCAAGACTTCTCGCGCTCCTTTCAGGGCGCGGTGTGTTGCATCTGATCAACCGGTGGTTCCAGTCGCTTTGCTCCTTCCACACACCGGCTAATCTCCTTGCTCCCTTCAGGAGCGATTGATTCGCCGTTCTCGCTGCAAATTGTATTGCCACGACTTTTTCTCCGTAAAAAACTCCCTCTTTGCGACGTATTCTCTTCACATGTCGCAATTCCTCATTCGCCGTCAGCCTCTGTCCCGTCGCACCGTCTTGCGAGGTCTGGGTGCGACCCTCGCACTTCCTTTCCTCGATGCGATGCAGCCGACGGCGCGTGCGGCGGCAACCACGAAAGCACCTGTGCGGATGGCATTTGTCTTCATGCCCAACGGCGTGCGTCAGGACAAGTGGACCCCGGAAGGCGTGGGCGAAAACTTTAAGCTGTCGCCCATCCTCCAGCCGATGGAGCGACACAAAGCGAACATCAATGTCCTGACCGAACTCAGTCACGCCAACTGTTATGCGGGCGATGGACACTATGCCAAGACCGCCAACTGGCTCACGGGCACTCCGATTGCTAAGACCACGGGCAAGGACATTCGCTGCGGGGTGAGCGTCGATCAGTATTTCGCCCAGCAAATGGGCAAGAGCACGCGCTTCGCTTCCCTCGAACTCGGCACCGAGCCAATCCATTCGGGGGTCGATTTCAATGTGAACTACACCCAGCTTTATGGATCGCATATCGCCTGGCGCACCCCGACCGCACCGCTGCCGCCGGAGATCAATC
>VFKY01000245.1 GCA_009885275.1 Verrucomicrobiota bacterium
GAGGCTATCCATTCTGCCAATCCTTTGCGCCGGCCTGCAATTTCAGTGGGCAATTGTGCCGTCAATTTGTTCCCCATGCCTTCCAGTGCAGATAATACACCAGGAAATACTTTATCCTTTGGCGAAAAAGGATCACCTCCGACGAGAATGCAAGGTTCCTCGAGTTCACCATCCTTCATCGGATGGTTGGGCATACGTAATGGAGCATGGACAGATGTCAGTTCGGGAGTTCTGCCATTGTAGACACTGAAAGCAATGGGTTGATACCGATCCATTTCCCATTTTAAGCGCTCGAGTCCTTTACGGGCGATGCGTTCCATGCCGATGTCCACAGTAGTGAATCCGATATTGCGGGGAGCAAGATCGCTCTCAGGAATACCTTGCTTAAGCCCCTGCTTACGGTCGATGTATTTTTTACCATTCTCTTTGCACCATTGTCTGGTCGCGATTTCCTCCTTCTTATTGAGTTCATCGAGCACCGTTTGATAATCTTTTCGTCGGGCTTCCAAATGTTTCACTTCATCAAAACCACTAACGTTTTCTTCGGGTAAAAATGCCGCTTTTTGCTCTACTAGTTGTGTGCTAGAAAAGCAGGCCATCATGGAGTAGTAGTCTCGAGTTGGAATAGGATCGAATTTGTGATCGTGACAACGTGCGCATTGCAGGGTGTGACTGAGAAAAGTTTGCGAAACGACATCGGTAACATCATCGAGGAAACGTTGTCTCGCTATCTTTGCTACTTCCATTCCCGTCAACTCCCATGGGCCCATGCGAAGAAATCCCGTGGCAATCAAATATTCAGCAGAACGTGGATCGCCTTCTTTAACTAACTCATCGCCCGCGATCTGCTCTTTGATGAACTGATCATAAGGCTTGTCTGCATTGAAGGAACGAATGACGTAATCTCGGTAGCGCCAAGTGTTGCCGCGCTCATAATCATTGGCAAAGCCAGAGGAGTCAGCATAACGCACGACATCGAGCCAGTGCCGTCCCCATTGTTCCCCGTATTGGGGACTTGCAAGAAGCCGCTCGATGACTTTTTCAAAGGCCTTGTCTTGAGGAAGCGGATCATTGATAAAAGCATCGATGTCAGTAGGGGAAGGAGGTAAGCCGGTGAGATCATAGGTGGCACGACGAATGAGAGTGCGACGATCTGATACAGGAGCGGGAGTTACCTTGAGGGTGGCCATTCGATCATTAAGAAAGGCGTCTATTGGGTTTTTACCTTCACCATTTGGTGGAATGGATTTACTCAACGGTTGATATGCCCAGAGATTTACTGGTAAGTATTTTCGATTGGTCCAATCCGTGGAGATGCCACCGCTAGTATGGACAATGACGCCCTCATCAGTGTTGTTCTTTGACACCCATGCTTGCAGTTCTGTGATGCGTTCTGCCGTAGGCCATGCCGCGCCTTTGATGATCCACTGCTTGATGGATTCCGTTTGTTCAGGAGTGAGTTTGTCATTCACCTTGGGTGGCATTGCCAGATCATCATCAATACGCAATACTGCGGTAAAGAGCGGGCTATCATCAGGCTTGCCTGGTATCACTGGTGGCTTCTCGCTCTCACCACCTTTCTGAAAACTCGCCAGAGTGCGCATGTCAAAGTCACCCTTGATTTTTTTAGCGTCATCACCATGACATGCTAGGCATTTCTCCTTAAAAATGGGCAACACTTTGGAGACAAAATGCAGCTCATCAGCTTTATCTAAAGCAACAAGGCATGGAGTAAATGATAAACAAAATATCAACTGTAATGCAGGGTAGTGTCTCATGATCAAGTTGAACAGAAACCCACTAACGATGAGATATTGGACAACTTTCTGAGAAAATTAATACGCTAGTAATATTTTCAATGAGTCATCATTTTGATGCACATGAACACACGTTACTCAGTCTTACCAGCTTCGTATATTTTACGTATCTCAGCAGAAGCCATGGCGGCACTATAGATGGCAAATTCATCGAGACAGCCGTTGAGATTTCTTACTGGAAATTCCTGTCCCTGAGTGGGCAATCCCCAGTTACCAAGCTCGCAGGCACCATAGGATATCTGTCTTCCAGGTTGATAGAGTGGGGAGATTTCACGACTGATTTCTTTACCATCAGCATACTGCACAACCTCACCGCTGCAGTTGTCGTAGGTGGCGGCGAGATGGTGCCAGCGACCAATGTTGGAGCGGTTGAAAACAATAGGGGAGTAATAGATCTGATTAATTTTTTTGTTCGGATTATTGATGTCCGGATACATGATCGAGAACATAAGCCGTCCGTCTTCATAGATCTGCCAGTGAGGCTCACCGGGATCATAGCCATCGGTTAAAATTAACGCATTGTATTTGCGATCTAATCCATCCACTTTAACCCAAGTAGAGAAGGTAAGGCCTTCGTAGGAACCGTCGAGACGGATGCGGACTCGGTCACCTGGGCGTTTGAATTCCAATGCATCCTTCATCGGCCAGCGACCTTCGGTCCAACGTGCGCCAACGATACCACCGTTGCGATCATCGTTTTTAGGCAAGGCTGCATTGTTAACAATCCGCTCCCAATTCGCGTTGCGATGGAAGGGAAAAAAAGCAACCAATCTGGGATCATTGCGAGCGTTATCTTTCCACTGACACCAGGTATCATAACGCGCATCAGCACGAGCGGTATTGATGCCATCCAGCTTTTCCATGCCCATGAAATCATTGGGTCGCACACTGCTTAACAGTGAGGTGGTCATGCCATTTTTGAGCAGTCCATGCCCACCTTTAAGGCTGATCTGCTCCTTGTTGTCAGGGTGTGCCACGACTTCCCCTTCGAAGACATGCACTTCAGAACTGAGATCTTCCGGATTCACTTGCACCCCGAATTCTGTTCCGAGGTCCACCAGACGCATGCCAGGCGCATGAAGTTGGAAACCGCGGGCTGGAGGTGGAACTCGTACCCGCGCTTTGCCGGAATGGCAGATGGCTTCCCAAGGTGAGATGATTTCCAGTTCGGCATCGCCCTCAAGGAGCAGGGTGGCTCCGCTGAAAAATTCGATCTGCGCATAGCCACAGGCAAGTTTTAGTGTTCCGGCACTGAGCGTGTCACCAGTGCGGGCAGGGGGAGTGTCGCCGACCCATTCAGCATTGACGACACTGGTAAGAATGGCGCAACCGAGGTTGGTTTCTTCTTTGATGACTTTGGCGATCTCTTGTTTTGTGGCGCGTTTTCCACCCCAGAAAAAGGTTCCCATTGAGAGGAGTAATGCCACCGAAGCCGCGATGGCCCAGGGTAGCCATTGATTGCCCCAGAGCGTGGGGAAGGAGACAATCTTTGTTTCCGTGTCCTCAGGTGCCCAAGCTTTCAAGCCGCAGGTGACACTGGCTTGCTCTCTCAGAAACAGATCAAGATTGACCTCCTGACGGAGACGTTTTCGCATGGCAGGATCGCGAATAAGCAACTCTTCAAGCACCACGAAATCATCTTTCGTGATGCTGCCATCCATCCAGTCGGCAATTAACTTACGGGACACTTCGTTCATACTTGTGCCTCCTTTTGCATCTGTTTCTCAGCACAATCGAGCAGGGTAGCTCTCATGCGTTGAATGGTTTTGTAGAAAGCTTGAGCACTCTTGCCAGCCTGTTCTGCAACCTCATGAAACTTCACGCCAGGTTGATAGGCGAGTTGCAGAAGTTCCTTCTGGCGGGCATCGAGCTTCTCCAGGCATTTGCCCAGAGCAGAGCGGTGATGTTCCAAGGTGTCCACCTTATCCAAGGACTCCTCAGCGAGGAGATCGAGGATTTGATCATTGAAGACAAGACGGTCGCGAGACTGTTTACGGAGATGCTTGAGGGCTTCAAATCGGGCAATCGCCGCAGCCCAAGCCATGAAGTTGGTGTCGACATCAAATTGGCTAAACTTGCGCCAAGCGATGAGGCTGGTCTCCTGCATTACTTCATCCACATCATGCCAATCTCGCAACAGGGTACGCAGGAATCCGCGCAATCGCCCTTCATTGGTCACGAAAAGGCGGACGAAAACTTCGTATTGTTCGGGTTGGGGGACTGGGTCAGGAGTCATGGCGCAATATTATTGTACCGCCAATACGGAGAAGATTGGACTTAAATTGTGAAATATGTAGATAGCAGCGACGCCCTCGTCGCTTGGGCTTTAACTACCAACGAACAACAAGGCTTGAGACAAACCTTCTACTTTGCAAAACAGGTAAGCTACCACCTCCGTGGCAGACAGTCGTGAAAGCAAATCGC
>VFKY01000353.1 GCA_009885275.1 Verrucomicrobiota bacterium
CTAGGCCGTTGGCCTAGGCTGATATCAATCGTAGCGTTGGCGCTGTAAAATAGATGCAGGCAAAATGCCCGCAACACGCACAGGTTGGAAACCTATGTTACGACTGTTCCGATGGTTACAGCGGCATCGGCGCACCTCTTTGAAGTACTCATCTTCACTCATTAGAGGGAGTCAGGGGCTTAGGTGGGTAGGCTGTAAGCTTTTAAAATTGAGCGTGAAATTCCTTTCTGCATCTCCAGTCCCTATTCTAAAAATCTTTGTGCCTTCGTGCCTTTGTGTGAGCCTTTCATCATAGAAGCAGGAGCTTTTCACACAAAGGCACAAAGGCACGAAGGATTGAGATAAGCGGCTCTGTGATTCGCGGAACTTCGTCCGCATCGGTAGAAGCGCCGCCCTCGTCGCTTGTTTCCGGCTCTGCGCTTTCCATTTGCAATTTCGCATCGCGCTAGCAGCATCGCTACATGCTTCGCCTTACCTGTTTCCTTCTCAGCATTTTCACCTTCATCAGCCTTTCATGGGCAGAACCAGAAGCTGCGGATAAAAAATCGGCTCCTCCCGAGAAAGAAGGCGGCAAAGATAAAGACAAAGAAGCAGACAAACCCAAGCCGCTTGCAGAATCAAAGCACAGCATCACGATCAACGGTCAGAAGCTTGATTACACGGTTAAAACAGGGCTGATGCCGTTGAAAGATGCAGAAGGCAAAACGACCGCTGACATTTTTTACATTGCTTACACCAAAGATGCTTCATCAGATCTGACCAAGCGCCCCCTGACATTCTCCTTCAACGGCGGGCCTGGTTCCTCATCCGTCTGGATGCATCTCGGACTGCTTGGGCCGCGGAGGGTGAAACTAAAAGAAGACGGCAGCCCTGTGCCCCCGCCTTATGAACTCGTGGACAATGAGTATTCGCTTCTCGATGAAACGGATATTGTATTCATCGATCCCGTGGGCACCGGTTATAGTCGGGCTGCGAAACCAGAAGAGGCCAAGAAATTTTTTGGTGTTAACGAAGATTCTCAGAGCGTGGCGGAATTCATTCGCCTGTATGTCACCAAAAACAGCCGCTGGACCTCCCCTAAATTTCTCATTGGCGAAAGCTATGGAACCACCCGTGCTGCGGCCTTGAGTGGCGAGCTGAGCAAACGTCATCGCATGAATCTCAATGGCATCATGCTGGTGAGTACGGTATTAAATTTCCAGACCATTCGCGATGGCGACGGCAATGATCTGCCGCACACACTTTTTCTGCCAAGCTTCACTGCGGTTGCCTGGCATCATCATAAGTTGCCGGAAGACCTTCAAAAATTGCCACTGCCCGAAGTGTTGAAACAAGCGGAAGCCTTTGCCATGGGTGACTATAACCAGGCCCTCATGCTGGGCTTCTCCTTGAACGGAGATAAACGTAAATATATCCTCGCACAAATGGCGCGCTACACCGGGCTTTCGGTGGCTTACCTCGATCGCGCTGATCTTCGCCCCTCGTTGCAGCGTTTCTCTGTGGAGCTATTGCGAGACAAAGACCTTCAAGTTGGCCGCTTCGACGGTCGTTACACGGGCCATGTGCGGGATCGTCTTACCGAAAGCAGCGAAGGTGATCCCAGTGCCGATGCGGTGTTCAGCGCCTTCGCTTCGACCTTCAATCAGTATGTGCGGAGTGAGTTGAAATACGAGGAGGACAAGCCCTATGAAATCATCGCCAGTGTTGGGCCGTGGAACTGGGGGGCGGACAACGAGTTCGTCAATGTCGCGGAGACGCTGGCGAACAGCATGACGAGCAATCCCTTTCTCAAGATCCACATTTCCAGTGGCTATACCGACCTCGCGACGCCTTACCTCGCCACCCGTTATACCTTTGATCATCTAAGCATTGCCCCGGAATTGCGGAAGAATCTTACCTTGGATGATTACACCGCGGGACACATGATGTATCTCAATCTGCCTGATCTGAAGAAACAGAAAGTTGATTTGGCCAAGTTCATTCACATGGCAAGTGGGCAGTAGAAGCGTCGCCTTCGGCACCTGGTTTTGATTTGAAGCATGGCCTACGTGCGCTCTGTGCTTTGTAGGGCGAGCGCTCCGCTCGCCACATGGTTGGGAAAGGCAGGCGGAGCGCCCGCCCTACAAAATTATCTCAAGAGGTAGGCTCCTCCTGCTTCAAGCGCTTCCGAATACAGGGTCGCTGACGGGA
>VFKY01000276.1 GCA_009885275.1 Verrucomicrobiota bacterium
GCGCGATCAAGCGGAGCAGAAGGCGATCGGGAAGATGGGCATGATGCGCAAGATTCATCGGCATCATCCGCAGGTGGTCACGGGTTTCATGGGTTGCATGGCTCAGAGTCGCGGCGCAGAGCTGATCACCACGGCGAAAGTAGATCTCGTCGTCGGTACTCAAAAATACCATCGCGTCGTCGATTACGTCGAACAGATCATCCGTGGCCGCGAAGTGCGACAGATGGATGATGCTCGCTATTCGATAGTCGATGTGGAAGAAGAAAGCGCCTCGCAGAACACGATTCGCGATCATCAACTCAAAGAGCAGCAGGCCTCCGCTTTCGTCAGCATCATGCAGGGCTGCAACATGAAGTGTACCTTTTGCATTGTGCCCTACACGCGTGGAGAAGAGCGTGGTCGCCCCATTGCGGAGATCGTTGAGGAAGTGCGCAACTTGGCTGCCCGCGGGGTCAAAGAAGTCACGTTACTTGGTCAGATTGTGAACCTCTATGGCCGTCATGAGTTTCCGGTGAAGGATGACAAAAGTCCCTTCGTCCAATTGCTGGAAGCCGTCAGTGAAATCGATGGCATCGAGCGCATCCGTTTCACCAGCCCTCACCCCATCGGTTACAAACAGGACCTCATCGACGCGTTCACGTATCTGCCCAAACTCGCCGAGCACGTTCATCTACCGATGCAGAGCGGTTCTGACGCCATGCTCAAACGCATGCACCGCCCCTATACAGCGGCGAAGTTCGAGGAGCTGGTGGCGAAGATCCGCGAAGCCAGACCGGGTATCGCCATCACCACAGATATCATCGTAGGCTTTCCTGGAGAAACCGAAGAACATTATCAAGAGACTCGAGCCTTATGTGAGCGCGTCCAGTTTGATAATGCCTTCATCTTTCGTTACAGCAAACGTCGCGGGACCCCCGCAGCAGAGATGGAAGACGCCCTTCAGCTCTCCGAGCGCGTCAAAGAAGAGCGTAATCAGGATTTGCTCAGCGTGATCAACCGCATCGCCAAGGCTAAGTATGAACCTCTTGTCGGCACCGAAGTGAAAATCCTTTGCGAAGGCGTTAGTAAAACCGATGACACCCGCCTCATGGGCCGAACGGGCACCAATAAAATTGTCGTGTTTGAAGGCAATCCCGAGAGGCATATCGGTCAAATATTTAACGTGAAGATCACTAACTTTGCAAAATTCACCCTTTACGCAGACGCAGTTCTGGCGAACTAGGCAAGCCCGCCCTTTCTTTTGATGAACCTTCAGGACTTATACGATTACATTTTTCATCAACGCCCCGATGGCGTTGGTCTCTCCATGAAAGCCACGGGTATCACTCTCGGGCTCCTCTTATTGGTCGGGCATCTATGGGCATGGCGTAGTGCGGACAAAGCCATGAAGCTGGCAAAGGATTTCCCCCGTCATCGTCTTGCGGGCATTGTCCTACTTACCGTGTGTTTGATGTGGAGCTTGTTCCTTGTCTCCAGCATGGACATGGGAGAATTTTTCACCTGGAGAAAAAACATCCTCATGCTTTTGCCTGTGGCTTATTTTATGGTGGTCATTTACGTGCCAGAATTTCTTGCAGTGCGTGCCCTTGGTTCGCTCATGCTACTGGCCTCCATGCCGGTGCTTTGTTCGGCTTTCCTCCAACCGCAAATAAGCCGACTGCTCCTGTCCATTCTGGCATACGCTTGGATTATTGGAGGCATGTTTTTTGTCGGCATGCCCTATCTTTTACGCGATGGCATTCAATGGCTTTCGCAAAGTAAAGGTCGCTGGAATCTAGCCACACTGGGCGGAGTGGCTTATGGTGTTGCCCTTCTTATTGCCGCCGTAGTAGCTTATTGAAGCGAGCCCATGGAGCACAGTGGCCGTCAATCACCGCGCGTTCTCGTCATTCGCGGTGGCGCCATCGGCGATTTCATTCTGACGCTCCCAGCCATTCGACTGCTGCGAGATAACATCCCAAATGTGCATCTGGAGATTCTTGGTTATCCATCAATCATTGAGTTGGCCACAGCAGGCGGATTAGCAGAAAGCACGCGCAGCCTCGAACATCAGAGCATGGCCAAACTTTTTGTGCCCAACGTCGCCCTCGATGACGTGCTCATGGATTACTTCCGCAACTTCAATCTGGTGGTGAGTTATCTCTACGATCCTGACGGTTATTTCCGTGGCAACATGGAGCGCATCGGCGTGAAGACCTTTCTGGAAGCCTCCCATCGGGTGGAAGCAAACAAGGGGCATGCCGCAGAGCAACTGGCTAAGCCATTGGAGAGCCTGGCCATGTATCTTGATGATGCCGCGCCGCGTCTAAATTTGCAAAATAAGGGCACTGACCGCGCCAGCAAACCCATCCTTGTGATACACCCAGGCAGCGGATCCTTGAAAAAAAACTGGCCGGTCGAGCACTGGATTCAAGTGGCTCGGAGAATACCACAAGCCCATCCCGATCATCAAATTGCCATTGTTACCGGTGAGGCTGAGC
>VFKY01000205.1 GCA_009885275.1 Verrucomicrobiota bacterium
CACGCAGACCGGTCCCGATGGCAATCTCTGGGTCATGGACTGGTGCGACAAGTATCCCTGCTATCAAAACGCCAAGGCCAATCCCGAAGGCGTCGATCGCGCCCGCGGTCGCATCTGGCGGATCGTGCATGAAAACGGAGCGCGGACACTCCTGTCCGCCACGAGCGAAGCGAGCCCAAAAATAGCGGACAAGAGTGTCCGCGCTCCTGTCTCTCTATCGGAATTAAAGGACCTCAGCAACCTCACCACCCCGGAACTGGTGAAGCTCCTGGAGCATCCCAATAACTGGATGCGGCGCATGGCGAGAAGGATGCTGGTGGAGAAACGCAAATACACAGAGTCCGAACTGGAAGCTCTGAATAAACTGGCGTTCAAGGCCAACAATCTCGATGCCTTCTGGACGCTTGAGGGCATGCAGCGCAATCCTGAAATTCTCAGAGCTGCGGAGAGTAAAGAAGATGGCATGCGAATGGCCTTTGCTAGAGCGATTGGTGAGAATACAAATGAGACAGTTTTTGGCGCTCTTGGAAAACTAGCGGATGATCCCAGCCCGAGCGTTCGTTCAGCAGTAGCCACAGCACTGCGCCAATATTTATCAGGAACATTAACGGTCGATCGTCGCTCAGCGACGCATGCAGGAACAGGTGGTTTCAATATGCTTGCCGCATTGTCTGTTGCTAGCAAATCATCCCCCGACGCGACGCTTCCCTTTCAGATTTGGATGGCGCTGGAACCAATGATTGTCGCAAAACCTGCGGAGAGCTTAGATCAACTCGCTGCCTTTGCACCGGATAGTCAACCTCTCTCCCAAACCCTCACGTACAAATCCATGCGCCGTCTTTGTGACACGCGTGACGCCAAGAACATCGATCTCGCTATTGCCTTCTGCGACATGATCAAAGCGCATGACGTGCTCCTCGCCCATGCTCTGGAAGGTCTCGTGAAAGGACAGGACAACGGCGTCATCAAACCCACAACCGATGTTTCCAAACAACTTGCTGCATGGCGCACCAGTCCCAATGGAGATGTTCGCAAGCAGGGGCAACAACTTGCCGTCCTTTGGGGCGATCAAGTCGCCATCGCCGAAGCGATGACGGTGGCGCTGGATGCGAAGGCTCCGCTGCAGGAGCGCATCAACGCGTTGAAATCGGCTCGCAAGTCCGGGGCGGAAACCTTTCGTGAAGGGCTGACAAAACTCCTCCGCGCCGAGACGCCGGAGCCGCTCCTGATTGAAGTCATTCGTGCCTCTGCCGAAGCGGGTGGCAATGAATGGCCGCTCCTGCTGGTGCAAAGCTGGCCCAAGGCCACGCCGATTGCCCGCACCGCGATGGCGGAAGCGTTGATTGCTAAACCTGATTCTGCCTCCGTGTTTCTCGATGCCATTGCCGACAACCGCATCGCGCGCGCGGATGTGCCGATGACGGTGAGTCGTCATTTTGCACAACAAAAAGATGAAACGCTCAAGAAGCGCGCCACCGAGGTGCTCGGAGTCTGGCGCGAATCCAACGCTGATGTCAAAGCTCTCATCGCCGCCAAGCGCAAAGCTTGTCTCGAAGGCGAGCCCGATCTCGCCATGGGTAAAATAATTTTTGCCACCACCTGCGCCACGTGTCACATCTTCCATGGAGGCGGACAGAAGGTGGGACCTGAGTTGATAGGCAGCGGCCGGAGCAATCTCGACGCCATTCTCGCCAACGTCATCGATCCCAATCAGATTATCGGCAACGGCTATGAAGCCATCAATGTCCTTACCAAGGATAACCGCACCATCAGCGGTCGCATGGTGGAAGACGCCCCCGGTCACGTGAAGCTCCTCGCCATTGGCGGAGCAGAACAGATCGTGCCGCGTGACCAGATTGCTAAGTTGGAGAACACGCACCAGAGCATGATGCCCATGGGCTTTGGTGCGCTCCCCGATGATGCCTTTCGCAGTCTCATTTGGTATATCCTAGCGCCTCCCGAAGAAGGTCCGTTGACCAAGGAGAAAAAAGCTACGCTCAGTACGAATATGGATGCTGCCATCGCGACCGGAAAACCGAAAAATACCCCGCGCTCCATCGACTGGGAAAGCGTCAGCTTGTGGAACTCGGAATGGAAAGTGAGTGCGCCTGATTTTGAGCGTACCCCGCTCAAGCTGTCGGAGTTTCATGGTCGCAAGAACGTGCTCCTGATGCATCCCTTTGATGACAAAAAACCGACCACTCTGGAGCGCACCATGAAGCTAGAAGCCGGGAAACCGCATCAACTCATCGTGAATGTCGCGGCCCATGATCAGGGCGATTGGGAACTGCGCGTGGTGGTCGATGGGGAAGTGATCAAGAAATCGGAAGTCAATCATGACGGCGAACGCTGGAAGACGGTCACCGTGGACTTGAGCGCCTATGCCGGGAAGGAAGTGAAACTGCGACTTGAAGGCGCTGCGACCGGATGGTCGTGGGAGTTCGGGTATTGGGGTGAGATCAAGGTGGAGTGAAGATTAGAATGTTGCAGGGGTTTAGTCGCAAAGGAGCAAAAGCAGCAAAGGTTTTAGGGAGTGAGGTATTCAGGAGTTCCTGTAACTCGGGCTTGGAGCCTGAGGGTGAGACAGGTTTTCAACCTGTGCTTGTTGGGAAGAATGAAACGGGATGGAATCCCGTGGCACAGCTCAGGTTGGAAATCTGAGTTGCGGAGTTCGTAGAGCTCCCTCAACAATCAGCAACATTGTACCGATGCCAATAATCTGCGTTGATCCGGGGCTTTATCAGTGGTTACCAGCTCCTGAGAATCTACCTATTGAAAAATAGTGGAAGCGACTTGCGCAGCTTCGCTTCTCTGCTGCTTTGTGGTGAATTCTTTTCCGCACCGATGCCCGCCTTCATTCTCCGACGCTTTTTCACCAGCCTGCTTGTGCTGTTGTTTGTGGTGTCGCTGACCTTTGTGCTTTCGCGTTCTCAAAAAGGCGGACCCTTTGAGAAAGAGAAGCTCTCGGAAAAAGCCAAGGCTGAGAAGGAACGCATCTACCAGCTTGATGGTCCCGTGTGGTGGCAGACCTATCGATATCTTAAAAAAATCATTGTCCATGGCAATCCCGGCGTGTCCCTGCGCTATACCAATCTGACGGTGGCGGAGATTCTGGAACAGAAGATGCCGAACTCTCTCAAGCTCGGGGCCTGTGCGTTTCTCATCGCCTCCATCGGCGGCATTTCTCTGGGTTTCGCCGCCGCTATGCGCAAGGATTCCCTGCTCGATGTCTCCAGCATGTTCTTTGCCATGGGGGCGATCAGTATTCCGACCTTCATCACTGGGCCGTTGTTGATTGCTGTCTTCGGGCTGTGGCTTCAGTGGCTACCCATTGGTGGATGGGGCAACGTGCAGCAGCTCATTCTTCCCTCCGTTTGTCTGGCTCTGCCGTTTCTTGCTTATGTGGCGCGACTAATTCGCAACAGCCTGTTGGAGGTGATGAATCAAAACTATATGCGCACCGCGAAAGCCAAGGGACTTGATGAAATCACTGCCGTCGCCCGACATGCGCTTAAGGTCGCACTGCTTCCCGTGATCACCTATCTCGGTCCGATGGCCGCCTACGTCCTCACGGGTTCCTTCATCATCGAGAGCGTCTTCAACATCTCCGGTGCGGGCAGTGTGTTTGTGAATGCTATTCAAAATCGCGACTGTTTTCTGCTCTGCGGGGCAGTCAGTATTTACTCGGCGCTGCTCATCTTCTTTAACTTCATCGTGGATATCCTTTACGGACTCCTCGACAAACGCATCAAACTGTATGTCTGAAGTCGTCGCCAGACAGGTAAGAGTCGCGCCGCCCAATGGTTGGTCGGTATTACGGCGTAATCGGGCAGCGATGGTATCGTTGGTCTTTCTTATAGGACTGGTGTTGGCCGCGTTAATTATTCCGTTGTTTCTCAATGATCATATCAAGCAGTCCACGGAAGACTCATTTTTCAAACCCAACACCACGTCGACGGATGGCACTCGCTATCATCTTCTAGGCACCGATGTGAATGGACAAGATATGTTTTTTCGATTGTTGACTGGAGCACGTGTGAGCTTGGGGGTTGGCTTGGTGGCAGCAGCAGTGAGTCTGATCATTGGCACCATTTATGGCATGGTCAGCGGCTATGCTGGTGGTCGCGTCGATGGCTGGATGATGCGCTTTGTCGACATCCTATACTCTATTCCTCGCATCCTGTTCGTGATGATTTTCATTTCGGCATTTGATGGCTATTTCAAGGATGGACTCGATGCGATGCGCCTCTGGTCACAGGAATCTCATTGGGTGTGGTTGGAAAAAATCACCAGAACTCTTATCCCGTATTCTCGCATTTTAATACTCATCATTTCATTGGGCTTGGTGGAGTGGCTCACCATGGCCCGCATCGTCCGCGGTCAGGTTCTGGTGATTAAAGAACTGCCTTTTGTCACCGCGAGCCGTGCGATGGGACAGCGTTGGTGGAAGATTCTTTGGCTGCATCTTTGGCCCAACCTGAGCACCATTATTTTGACCTATCTTACGCTGACTATTCCCGCGGTGATTCTCGATGAAAGCTTCCTTAGTTTTCTCGGGCTCGGCATTGAAGATCCCGCTGCGAGTTGGGGGTCATTACTCAAGGACGGGGCACAAGTTATCAATCCCCTTGATAGCAAATGGTGGCTTCTTTTATTTCCAGCTGTTTTGATGTCCGCATCATTGCTGGCATTGAACTTTCTTGGTGATGGCTTGCGTGATGCCTTTGATCCGAGGTCTTCTGACGGATAAAGCTCATACAGATAGTTGACATTTTTGGCATGACGTGCAGCTTTCAAACCGTCGAGCTTGAAATGGATTCCAATTCAAACAACGAGCGGTCAGAATCAGGCGAGAGTGCTAAAGCGCTCACTTGCCTGTCCTCCATCAACTCCAGCGGAGTGGTGTTTATTGCGAGGCATCGCATGAAGATTTCATCGGAACTTACCCTTGCCGTTCAGTCTTGTGTGCTGGGACTCAATTTTGAGTGGAATTTGCATGGGTGGGTGGTGGAATGTCGTCAAGTGAAGAGAGAAGATGGCAGACACTTTCAGGTCACTTTACTATTCTCCGATATGCCGGAGGGGCTGCGTCAGATTATCGCGCTCGCAGAAGGGCGCGCCACTCACGCCTACCCTGAGGTCAAAGGAGCGACATTGTTTGGATTGAACTGATCGTCAGTCATTGTGAGGTTGTGCTGGCCAGCTCCTCAACTTTCTGGCACGGTGATACTACTCATTTCTCTCAATTTATGAAGCCATCTATCCTCGTCGCCATCACCTTCTTGACCTTTGGGACTTATCTCAAAGCGCAAACTCCGACCCCTGATCCAGCACCGGAAAAGACCGAGGAAAAAGAGAAAGAGGCCGTTGAAAAAAAGAGCCCACCGCCTGCTGTTCCAGCCAAGAAGAAGACCGTGGCTGAAGTGCTCAAAAACTGCGATGAAGCCAAAGGATTATTTGCCTTCCATCGCGATCGGGAGAACGGCACGGTGTATTTGTTCATTAACAAGAAGCAGTTGGAGCGCGAGTTTATTTACTTCTCTCATACGGTTGATGGAGTGGTGGGGGCAGGAAGAAACCGTGGGCAGTTTCATGATGACTCTGTGATCAAGATTCAGCGCAACTACGAGCGTCTAGAGTTCGTGAAACAAAACACCGCTTTCTACTTTGACCCCGATCATCCCCTGGCCAAGGCCGCAGAAGCCAATCTCAGTCATGCCATTCTCGCGTCGGAATCCATCGTGGCGGAAAACAAAGAGGGGATGCTGATTAATGCCGGCAATCTTTTTCTCAAAGAGAGTCTGATGCAGGTGAAGCCCTCCACAGGCGCGGATGGCAAATCCTTGCTCGGCAAGCTCTCCGATACCAAGACGAAATTTGTGCAAATGAAGTCTTACCCGGGCAACACACTTTTCACGGTGGAATATGTTTATGAAAACACCTCGCCGTCCAAGCAGGACGATAGTGACCGCGAGATCGGCGACGTCACCGATAAGCGTTACATCAGTGTCATCATTCAGCATTCACTCATTGAGATGCCGAAGAATGGATACCAACCCCGTTCAGACGACCCGCGTATCGGCTATTTCATGACGGAACTTACCGATCAGACTTCCACTGAAGTCACACCTTACCGCGATTTCATTCATCGCTGGGATTTGCAAAAAAAAGATCCCACTGCTGCGTTGAGTGAGCCGGTGGAGCCTATTGTCTGGTGGATTGAGAACACGACTCCGAGGGAGTTTCGTGAAGTCATTCGCGAGTCAGCACTGAAGTGGAATAGCGCCTTCGAAAAGATCGGATTCAAGGATGCCTTGGTCATCAAGGATCAACCAGACAATGCGGAATGGGACGCGGATGACATCCAACACAACGTATTGCGCTGGACATCGTCTCCCAAGCCTCCATTCGGGGGTTACGGGCCAAGCTTCGTTAATCCACGTAGCGGACAGATCCTCGGATCAGACATCATGCTGGAGTTCAGCTTCGTAAAGAGCCGTCTCATGGCTCGTCGCCTCTGGAGTGAGGTGGGTCTCGCGGGCCTTGCCGATCAGGTGCAGGCAGTCGAACATGATTGCAAAGAATGCATGGCTGCGAATGTCATGCAGCAAGGGCTGATGCTGGGCAATCAGATGCTGCGTTTGCGCAAGGCGGATCAGGTCGAATTTGATGTGATGCTCAAGGAGGCACTGGCGCAACTCGTCTTGCATGAGCTGGGGCATACCCTGGGATTGAATCACAATTTCCGTGGCAGTTTTCTCCATTCGCCGCTGGAGTTGCAGGATCGGGCGCTCACGGAAAAATCCGGACTCAGCGGTTCGGTCATGGATTACATGCCGATGAATCTCGGTCCTGACAAAGCGCATCAAGGTCAGTATTACATCAATGCTCCCGGACCCTATGATGACTGGGCCATCGAGTATGGTTACAGTGTTGCCGCCCCTGATGCGGTAGCAGAGTCCACGCGACTTGCGACCATCGCTTCCCGTTCCAATGAGGTGCAACTCGCCTTTGCCAATGATGCCGATGACATGCGCACGCCCGGCAAGTCGATTGATCCGCGTGCGATGATCTATGACATGAGCAGCGATCCGATTGCCTACGGGAGTGAACGTTGCGATCTGGTGCAGAAGGGGCTGGCCAAATTGCTTTCCGAGTATCCGGTGCCGGGCAAGAGCTGGCAGGAGCTGACCCAGGCTTATGTTTCCTTGACCACGGAATCGAGCAACGCGCTCACCGCCATCTCCCGTTATGTCGGCGGAGTGTATGTCGAGCGTGCTTTTGTGGGACAGGTAAAGGACAACGCGCCTTTGCCCTTGCGCCCTGTCGAAGTCGAGAAACAGAAGGCGGCCGTGCAGGCTCTCACGAAGTATGCGTTTGGACCAGACGCGTGGAAGATTCAGGAGGCTCTCTTGAGTCATTTGCAGCAACAGCGTCGCGGGTTTGATTTCAAAGACACTGGCGAAGACCC
>VFKY01000283.1 GCA_009885275.1 Verrucomicrobiota bacterium
AAAGCTGCCCGACTCACCCAATGAGTGTTGCCGTGATCATCACCGTCACGAGTTACGGGGCCGACATCCTCTGAGAGATCGGGTAACAAAACAGCTTCCGGATTTATCGGTTGGATATCCATGAGAAATTACAAACTGAGGGTTGAAACCGAACTCTCTGGACTTCGACAAACATTCGAAAGTACGGCAAGCAACAATACGTTCAACTCGGCAATGTTGGTCGCGTTAAATAGATGCGGCTGAAATAACCAGACAACCTCCAACTCGGTGCCTATCTCGGTGATTTCACAGCCGAGATCAAACCGAGGTGTGCCAGTGGAACGCATGCGTAACTTGGTCGAAATGCGTGGCAATACCACGTCTGGAACAGGGTGGTTTTGCAGTGCAAAGCGGACATCAAAAATGGAGTGCTCTCCTTTAATGCTGGGCTCACCCAGTGCCTTGGCTAGTTCCGCAAAGGGCATGGCGTTGGCGAAAGAATCCATCGCGGTTTCATGAACGGCACGAAGCCGATCTGAAAAAGTTTCAGACCAGTCGACCTGCCCACGAAGCGGTACGACTCCTGCAAAATAGCCCATGGTTTGACGGGTCGATTCCTTACTTCGATTTGCCACTGGCGTGCCCACAAGAATGTCATTCTTCCCTGTCCATTTCGACATGGTCAGTTGGAATGCGGCCAAGAGAGTACTGAAAAGTGTGGTGCTTTTGCGAGTCGCTAAATCTCGAATGGAGCGGGTTAAATTCGCGGGAATAGCTGAGACAAAGCGTTCGAGAGGTGCACGCACAGGTATGATGCCGTCAGATTTACTAAAAAGTCGGACTGAATCCTCAAGCTGCTTTTTCCAAAATACCACACGTCGATTTAGTTCCTCAGGTTGCCAGAAGGCGCGCTCGCCAGCGGCCCATTCCGAATAGGTTTCAGGAACTGGTGGGAGGGCATTCGACAATCCCATGACGCCCACGGCCACTGCTTTCCGAAAACCGGTCAACCCCATGACATAGGCCGTGCGCAAGTCATCCATGAAAACACCGAGAGACCAACCGTCAGCAATGGCGTGATGGATGGAGAATACGAGAAGATGATCATTCGTTCCCCGACGCATCATCTCTACTCGATGCAACGGACCTTGCATCAGTTCAAAGGGCACCCTGTAGGTTTCCTTCATTAATTCATCCAGCGCAGCAGGTTGTGATTCCGTTGATGTAAGTTCACGATAAGTCAACATGGCCGCGCCCGTCGCGCGAATCATTTGCAAGGGCCTTTCTTTCCCCGGAAGAAAAGAAACACGCATGGCTTCCTGCCGATCGACCACTCGTTGAAGAGCCGTCTCGGCCTCCTTGAATGTGATGCCACCTTTGATCTCAATGAAGCCGCAGATGTGATTTGCGGGAGCAGCTACAGGCACAGGTGAGGATTCCCACAACTCTCGCTGAGGGAAAGTGAGTGGTTGAAGGCGGGCCTCCCCGCTTTCCAACCACTGCTTTAGGCGTGCTCTATTATCAAGTTCCATAGGCAGTTCAGACACTGGCTGCTGGTGTCAGCTCGTCAGGTTCTGAATCCGTGGCGCCACCGAGCAAGAGATCAATATCCTCATCAGAAAGTGAATCGACATCCACTTCACTGACAGGTGTGGCGATCACGGGCACTGCGACTTTCACCGCGGCACCACCTTGAGCGTCACCACCCAAATGCTCTGAAATGAGCGAGGCGATTTGGCCAATCGTGCGGGCGCGCATGAGGCTCGTTGGTGGTAAGGCCACTCCGATGGAACTCTCAATCAAGTTTTCAATTTCTACACCCATGAGTGAATCCAAACCTAGATCGGTCAGTGGTTGATCATCGCGCAAGCTATCAGGCTTAACGCGGAGCACAGAGCCTACGACATCACGCACCGCTTGACCAACAACACCATCTCGCTCGTCTGGTGCGGCAGATTTAATTTTAAGCCTCCAGTCGCTTGTGCCACCGCTGGTCTCTTGAATTTCAACACCTGAAGCAAAGATGCGCTCCACCAAAGGATTCTCCTGCATGCCACGGAAGGATTGACGCCATTTGGCCCAATCCACACGGATAGCGGCCACTTGTGTAGCATTCGCCGTCAGGAATGATTCCATAAGGGTGGTTACTTCGTTCGGAGTAAGGGCTGCAGTTCCTTGTCGTGCGAGGAATTCTGCGACACGCTCATTACGTGCGACATATCCTTCACCACCAAGAACGCCCCAGTTGATCGCGAGTGCAGGAAGTCCTAGCGAACGACGATGATGGGCAAGGGAATCGAGGAAGGCATTGGCCGCAGCGTAGTTAGCTTGTGCGGGATTGCCAAAGATACTGGAGACCGAGGAGAACAACACGAAGCAGTCGAGCGCCAAATCTTTCGTATTTTCATGGAGCAACCATGCACCGTGAGCTTTCGGGGCCATGACAGTGCGGAGTCGTTCTGCCGTGAGCGCGGATAGAGGCGCATCATCAATCACCATGGCAAGGTGGAATATTCCCTTGAGCGGAATAGATTTGGATTGCGCTTGTTTGATGAGGCTTTTCACGTCTTTGGGTGAACCACTATCTGCTTTAATGACTTTAGTGGTGACACCACGGCCGTTAAGCTTTTCCAAAAATGCTACGGCTTCCGGCGTGGATGCACCACTCCGACTGCTGAGGACAAGGTGTCGAGCACCACAGTCCACCAACCATTCAGCCAATACTCGGCCAAAGCCGCCGAGTCCACCGGTGATAAGATAGGCACCATCTGCTTTGATTGAGAATGCTGGCAATGGTGGCTCACCTTTGCGAGAGACGAAGGCATCAGCAAAAGCGACAATGACTTTGCCCGTGTGTTTGCCACCTGCCATGAGACGGAATGCAGCGTCTATTCGGCATGCTGGGAATGAGCGGAAAGGTAATGCGGTGAGTGCGCCCTTATCGACCAATCCAGCAATTTCTGCCATGAGCACGCGGGTTTGCTCGGGATCACCGGCAAAGACTGCATCCATAGCGATGACGTGGAACGAGGAGTTGCGACGTAACGACCAGAGAGGAATACGGGAGTTTTGGTAGATATCGCGTTTACCGATTTCTAGGAAACGTCCGGATTCCGC
>VFKY01000159.1 GCA_009885275.1 Verrucomicrobiota bacterium
CGAAGGAAGTGAAAGAGTCTGAGCATGGTAAAATGATTATCTATGAAAATAAAAAGACCGGAGAAGTTTATATTATACGTGATCCCGAATTGAAGCTGGATGAAATGGAATCGATGCAAGATGAAGTCGCTATGCTTCTAGGTTTTGGTGGTCCAGCGGCAGAAGCGGCTGCGGCAGTAGGCATGAAAATTACGTCTGAAGGAAAGATTGAAGTGGTCGATAAATCTTCGGAAGCGTAATCTGTTATGCTGCCGTGAATAGGTGTTTTAACGTTAATATGAATAACCCCCACTGCAATTTTGAGGCATTATTCATTGCGCCAGACTTTCCAGAGCAGTCGTAGTCCAAGTAATGTGCTGATGGAGAATCCTGCCAGCCCAAGGATGGAGTGCTCGCCAATGAGTGGTGGAACTTTGTTGCTCAGCAACATGGATGAACTGAGAAAGAGTGCGCTGCTTAGCATGCCCATGACGAGACGATTTACCGCAGGTTCAAGGCGGCGATGTTCAAGGTGGATGTCGAATTTCCCTTCCTGTACTTGATGGAAAAGCTCCATCAATCCACGTGGGAAGTGTTGTGCGAAGTAACGCCACTCACTGAGCATTCGGTGTGCTTTTTTCAACTGTCTGCGTGGTGACATCTGTCGCAAAAAAACTTTCTGTTGATAGGGACCGATTATTTCAATGAGATTCAGTGTGGGGCTCAGGAGTTTGGATGTGCCCTCCAGCATCACGAGCGTTTTTATGATCTGCGACATCGCACTGGGTAAAATAAGCCGGTAGCGTGAAATGGAGTGAGCGACCTCGTTCAAGGCATTGCCAAGCTGAAATCGTTCAATAGGTTGACTCCCATAGAAGGATACAAAGTCAGCGAGGTCACTACTGAACGCCGCTTCATTAAAACCTGATGGAGGCATGCATACTCGCGTGATAATGCGTGCGAGTAATGGCGCATCGTGGCTTGCGACTGTTACAAGAATTTCCTCAATGTTCTCTCGGAGGCTTTCATCAATGCGTCCAACCATTCCGCAATCCATAATGCCTAGCGTGCCGTCATCCATGACGAGCAAATTCCCCGGATGTGGATCAGCGTGGTAAAAGCCATCACGGAAGATCATGTCCATCCATAGGGTCGCACCTCGTCGAGCAAGTTCATCGCGATTGATCGTGATTTGGTCAAGTCCGTTTGAATCACGCAAACTTATGCCTTTAAGCATTTCCATTGTAAGCACTTTACTCGTGCTCAATTCTGGAAACACTCTCGGAAAGCGCACGGTCTTGTTGGTTTCAAAATTCGTTGTGAATTGCTGGATGTTTCGTTCCTCACGCTTGAAGTCGAGTTCGCGTAATAATGAGCGGCGAAATTCTGCAACTACGGCTACTGGTTGATATCGTTTTAGTTCGGATGATTTCTCAGCCAGTTCTGCAAGCCATCTTAGAATATCTAGATCAGCAAGGATTCGGTTTTCGATATCAGGATGCTGTACCTTCACGACTACGCAGGTGCCATCATGCAAGATGCCGCGATGCACTTGACCGATGGATGCTGAGGCCATCGGCTCTGCGTCGAACTCCGCAAACAGCTCATGCACGGATTTTCCGAGCTCAGCTCCAATGGTGGCTTGTGCTGAGTCTGGAGGATCGGGCGGGACATCGGTTTGCAGTTTTACTAGCTCCTCCGCTATCTCCCAGCCAACAAGGTCGCCACGAGTGCTGAGCATCTGGCCCAGCTTGATGTATGTGGTGCCAAGTTCGGATACGGCGAGGCGAATGCGTGTCGGACGCGATTGCTCCGTGAGCAGTTCGCCATCACGACTGGTGAAGTATTTCTTTGGTAGATTGAAACCGAAATTCGCGAGCCAGTCGGCCAAGCCATACTTTGCGAGGATGCTGCCAACTTCGCCAACCCTGCGGGCATGACGAGTTAGTTGTTCGGGAATCAAACTCATAGCTTTGCAACGAGAGAGATCAGTGGCGTAACTTGTCGCCTGCTTGCTGGAGGCGTTTACCGAGTTCAGAGAACAACACTCCAGCAGCTTGTTGCGCGGCGGCCGTACCTGCTTGAACGGATTCACGGCCCAGTGTGACAGGGTTTTGAACGGCAGCGGTGATGGCTGACTCCAAAGAAGGCCACACATTAAGTAGTGTTTGCTTCGCATGAGCCGTAACGGTGCTCACTTGTTGAGAGCCATGTCCAATCAGTCGGCTTGTCGCATCACTGACAATGGTTACAAACACCTTGCCAATCACCTGGAAGTTCTTCGCGATTTTGTCGAGATCATCTTTTGCAAAATGAACTCCACTCGCGCTCGATTCATCGAGTGTCAGTCGCACTGCTTGCGCTGATTTAGTTAACCCATCAAGTAACCCATCTACGACCGAGTGGAGCACACTATTAGTCTTGTTTGGTAAGGCGTCATTTGCCGCCTCAGTTGCACCTTCGATTACGGCTTTCACCAATTGTTCAAGACCGTCCTTGGTCTGATAAAACTTGCCAGTCGTGTCTATGACAAGTTGTGAAATCTCCACTTTCACATCAGTGCCTCGTTTCACAATTTCCTCGGCCTTATGTTTGAGTTGAGCGATAAGCTGATCGATTTGGTCTGTGCTCATGGTCGTGAAGTTATTAATTCTTTAGTGCTATCTGTTTGTATCGAAGTAAGTATGTCAATGATATGAATCAAAGTCCATGGTCATCAGTACTCGATTTGAAGGTTTCTCATAAAATAGTAGTGTGCCCTAAAATGGATAAGAGCTAATTTCAAAGCGATCAGAGTTCTTGGATTCAAAATAACTGGCGCTGAGTTTATCCGGAAAAACGGTCACCCAATTTCCCACTGAATCGGTGAGCAGTGTGGTGTTCATTGACATCGTGATATCGGGACGTTCTGCGCGACTGGCCGTGGTGTCAGGTTCAGTGCCCTTTTTTCGAAACCACCGAATGTGCGACCATGAAGTAGTCTCAATGCGGCACTCCGCACCGTATTCGCTTTCGAGGCGATATTTAAGCACTTCAAATTGAAGTGGTCCTACGGCACCGAGGAGAGGAAGGCGCAGGGTCGAGCCAAACAACTCAAATGCTTGAGCGAGTCCTTCCTTGAGTAATTGATCTAAGCCTTCTCTAAAGCGTTTAAATTTAGCGGTATTAGAGTTGTGTAGCCAAGCAAAACATTCTGGTGCAAAACGTGGCATTTCATCGAACGAAATTTTAGGATCATCCGCCAAAGTATCACCGATGAGGAAGTCATTGTTGCCTACGATGCCAACCACATCGCCGGGCCAAGCGGTATCCACCGTTTCACGCTCTTGGGCAAAGAGGCGCTGAGAATTTGCCAATCTTATTTGCTTCTGATTACGTGTGTTGATGACATTCATGTCACGTTTGAATTCGCCTGAAACGATGCGAATGAAGGCAACGCGATCGCGATGCTTGGGATTCATGTTGGCTTGGATCTTGAATATGAATCCTGAAAAAGTAGGTTCTTCTGGTAGAATCTCACGACCTTTACTGGATCGAGGTGCGGGAGGTGGCGCAAGTGTTAGAAAGCGATCCAGCATCATTTGGACGCCAAAGTTGTTGGCTGCACTGCCAAAGAATACGGGCGTTACCTTTCCTGCGCGGATGCGTTCTTCGGAAAACTTTTCGCCGGCAGCGTCCAATAATTCCAATTCATCACTTGCTTGATTATAGACATGTTCCGGAAGAGAATTTCGAACAATAGGATCATGAAAATTGCTTACGCTTACCGGCGCACGATGAGCTCCGTGTGTTACACGCTCAAACATATGAACGGTATTGTCTTCACGGTTGAAGACGCCCTTGAAATCTCGACCATCGCCCAAGGGCCAATTAATAGGGCAGGAAGCGATGCCTAGCACGGTTTCCAGTTCATCCAACAGCTTCAGCGGTGGAATGGCAGGACGATCCATCTTGTTGATAAATGTAAAAATGGGGACGCCTCGTCTGCGGCATACTTCAAAAAGCTTTAGCGTTTGAGCCTCAATACCATTGCCGGCATCGATGACCATCACAGCAGCGTCCACGGCGGTCAGTACGCGATAAGTGTCTTCTGAAAAGTCGCGGTGGCCTGGTGTGTCGAGTAAATTGATGACGCAGTCTTTGTATTCGAACTGAAGAACTGTCGAAGAGACAGAGATGCCACGCTGCTTTTCCATATCCATCCAGTCACTGGCGGTTGCGCGTTGGTTTTTGCGGGCGGTTACACTTCCAGCCAGTTGCACGGCGCCGCCATAGAGGAGAAATTTTTCTGTTAAGGTTGTTTTACCGGCATCAGGGTGAGAAATGATGGCAAAAGTGCGACGGCGACTGATTTCAGTGAGAGAAGCTGGACTTGAAGCAACGGAGAGCGAGGACATGGCAAATTGAAAGAGCGGACGATAAGCTGAAATGGTGAAAAGTGAAGCGCTCAGTGTGAAAGTGTTAGAAACTTCCGATCATCGTTTTCGAAAGCGCATTGCTAAAATCAAAAGAGGAAGCATCAGGATTGCCAGCCACATGTAGGATGAGCTTTTCACTTCAGCGGGATGAATTTTGGCTGGCAACGCAAACTCAACACTGGTTTCGCCTCCAAATAATGATTGTGGCTTACGTTCATTGAGACCTTCGATGCTGTTTACCAGAATGAGTCCCACGGGGCACTCTTTGCTCACTGTCAGAGTGAATTTATCATCAGAGGTTGGAAGAGGCCCTGTGTATACCGCCAGCAAGTGAATTTCAGCACTACTGGCCTCTAAGGGGAGGAAGGAAGAGCTATCGATAGGGGTAATCAGCCAGGTGCCTTTGATGAGTGTTTCTCCGACTTTAAATAGAAGAATACGGTCAATATAGCTGATTGCTGTACTGAGGGAATTTGCTTTTTCGCTCTCATCTTGATCAAGCCACCAAAAAGCAGGCACAGGAGGCAGGGAAGAGGGCTGAGGGGCTAGAAAGAGCCGCGGGTCGAGATTCACTCTGAATGTGGCTGTCCTTTGTGGTGTAAATTCCGCCTCAACCACTAGCGTGGGAACAGGGTGAGCCACCGCTACGCTGAAAAACAAGGCCCATATAATCACTACACTCGTTAAATAGGATTGAAACATGGGTGAAAAATGACGTTGAATGCAATTAATGACAATCTTCATTAACAGTTACAAAATGGGGCTTAAGGAGCTTGAAAAGTTGTGACTTTGATGTTTTCCATTATTTTGAACGAGATTAATATAAACCAAATCTTGACTTTATGCCACTCACTCGGTTCAAAGGAGGTGACACATGGGAGCTAATCTTAAACTACTGACCGGCGACAAATTGTTTGTGCTGGAAGATTTCAACATGATCGGGCGCAGCGAAGAAGCGTCGATCCGCATTGATGATGCCGGTATTTCGCGTCAACACGCATCTATCAGACGGGAGGGCGGGCATTATTGGCTGGTCGATCTTGGCAGCGCCAATGGCTGCTATGTCAATGACATGGCCCTTACCAGCGCGCAAGCACTGAGGAGTGGTGATAAGCTACAGATAGGGGGCGCCGTCTTTATATTTGATCAAAATGAGGGGAGCGGTGGCTATCAAACGACCAGAGTAGGCATGAAAACACAGGTGCTGAAACGCAATCTCGTGGCCATGAAAAGAACTCAAGCCACGTTGCTAGTGGGTGATCTTAAGGGGTTCACGCATCTTAGTTCGCAGATTCCTGCTGAGCAGCTCGCAGAATTGCTTAGGGAGTGGTATGCCGACTGTAATGCCATCATGAAACGCAATGGAGCGATGATTGACAAGTTCATTGGAGACTGTGTTTTCGCTTATTGGCCGAGTGTGGGTGATGATATTCGCGCAAAAGCGGTGGAAGCCGCTCGTGCTCTGCGTGCTGCGGAAATCGACGCACAGTCCCCCATGAGAAAGAAATTGAGAGAATCTAAAGGTATTATTTTAGACTGTCGCATCGGACTTCACTTGGGAGAAGTTGCCTTGGGAGCCATGGGAAAGGGGATTAATACCGCTCTTGGCGACGCCGTGAACCTTGCTTTTCGGATTGAAGGGCTTACTCGCCAGACTAATAAACAGGTTTTGGCTAGCTCAGCCTTCTTAGAGGGATGGGAAGATGGGGCTCCGCTTTTTGAAACATGTGGAGAATTTGATGTCAAAGGGCACCCCGTGAAATTGGAAGTATTTTCACTCAAGTTTTGAGTGCTGTGAATCACGGAAGATATTTTCCTTAAAATAAGTGGTCACATTTTTTTCGTCGGGCACATCCAGCGAATGAAAAACTTTGAATGCGTTCCAAAAAAACGCGTCTGAACCACTATTATCCGAAAAATTCTATGAATACAAACCATTGGCACCGTTTTGGCATCACTGTAATTGCCCTATTGTCTCTTAGTTCATGCGTTTCACCTTATGCAGGGCCTAA
>VFKY01000404.1 GCA_009885275.1 Verrucomicrobiota bacterium
ATCTCAAATAATCTTATGCCTAACCCCTACCTCGCAGACAGTTTTTACGTTCGTTGGTCCACGCTGACTCCCGATGGCGTAGAAGCAGATATCACGGAAGCTCTTGCTCGCGCCGAGAAAGCCCTCGGTGATGTTATCGCCCAAGATCGTGGAAGGATGGACTTTGAGAGTGTGGTGCTCGGCTACGAGGAAGCATTGCGGGAACTGAATGAAGCGTGGGGCCTGGTTACGCATCTCGACTCGTTGTGCAATACGCCAGCCATGCGTGAGGCGCATAACAAGATGCTCCCAGCGGTGAGCTCTTTCTTTGCAAAAATTCCTCTCAATGCCGATCTCTGGGATCTTATCCTGACCTACAGTAAAACCGATAAAGCCAAAGCACTTGTCGGGGTGCAACGTCGTTGTGTCGATGAAGCGTTGGCTTACTTCCGTCAACATGGGGCCGAACTTCTTCCTGATAAAAAGCAACGCCTCGAAGAGATCGAAGCCGAGCTTTCTCAGGCCACACAAAAGTATTCAGAGAACGTGCTCGATTCTACCAATGCTTGGGAATTGATCATTGATGATGAAGTGAAACTTCACGGATTACCGGCTGGTGCCATTGATGCCGCGAAAGCGGAAGCGGAAGCCAAAGGCTTGAGTACAGCCGAAGCGCCGAAGTATCGTTTTACTCTGAAGGCACCTTCTTTGGTCCCCGTCATGGAGCATCTCGATGACGACACCATTCGCAAACAAGTCTGGGAAGGCAGCGGCACCGTGGGCCGTGGTGGCAATTACGACAACACGGATTTGATCTGGCAGATATTGCGTCTGCGCCACGAGAAGGCGACACTGCTTGGTAAGAAAAACTTTGCCGATTACATTCTGGATCGTCGTATGGCGAAGAATGGAAAAACGGCATTGAATTTTACACAGGAATTGCATGACAAAGTGCAAACCGCGTTTCATGCCGAGATCGTCGCGCTTCAGGAATATCGGGCGGATAAGTCGCAGGAAGATGTTCGACTGTTTGAGCCGTGGGAGATCGCTTATTGGAGCGAGAAACGGCGGCGTGCGCTCTATGATTTTGATGAGGAAGAACTGCGCCCATACTTTTCAGTGAACGATGTGCTTGGCGGCATGTTTCGACTTGCGGAACGTCTCTTTGATATTCGCATTAAAGAACAGGAC
>VFKY01000324.1 GCA_009885275.1 Verrucomicrobiota bacterium
AATCTTGCTTATGCCGTGAAACGACAACTCGTTGCCATCCAGCAAGCGGAAACAACCGAGGACGCCTTGCGTATGGCACACACCACTGCCGAAGCCATTGCCCATGAAGATGCGGAGGCTTGTCGGCAGATTGGTGAACATGGACTGGCCATCATTCAATCCATGGCTGCGAAAAAGACTGAGGGCAAACCCATCAATATCCTCACCCACTGCAACGCTGGCTGGCTAGCCTTCGTCGATTACGGCAGCGCCACGGCGCCCATCTATGCCGCCCATGCTGCTGGCATTCCAGTCCATATATGGGTCGATGAAACTCGCCCGCGAAATCAAGGCGCTCGACTCACGGCGTGGGAACTTTCGCAGCAAGGTGTACCGCATACCATCATTGCCGACAATACAGGCGGACATCTCATGCAGCACGGGATGGTCGATATGGTCATCACTGGCGCCGATCGCGTCACCAGTACCGGAGATGTTGCCAACAAGATCGGCACCTATTTGAAAGCTTTAGCGGCGCATGACAATCAAATCCCCTTCTATGTCGCCCTGCCCTCCAGTACGCTGGACTGGACGATGCAAGATGGCCTAAATGAAATACCCATTGAGCAACGCGATGCCGATGAAGTCGGCGTCGTGGAAGGACTGACCGCCGCCGGAAAACTGGAAAACGTGCGCCTTTTCCCCGCCACCAGTGCCGCTGCCAATTATGCCTTTGATGTGACTCCTGCTCGACTCGTCACTGGATTGATCACCGAACGGGGTGTTTGCGGCGCCAATGTTGAAGCGATAGCGAGGATGTTTGGTAGATAGTTGTTTAAACTCCGCCTTTGTCATCCAGAAAAAGCTTGCTAGGGTAGGCTTCCCCGATGTCCAACTCCACTGTCCACAAACTCAGAAACATCCCCGTTCTTGGCGATGAACATGTGCCAGCCAATGGCGTGCTTATCATACCGAGCCAATTAAGTTATCACGACTTATTACACTTGGAGCAGATGTTTGAAGGACGTTCCATCGTGCTGCTTTCTGAACTGAATGCGTCGCTGCATCCGCTGCTAAAAAATCACCTGCAAGGAGAAGCCACGAAGGCGTTGGAGTTTGATCCCGTAGAAACCAATATCAAGGAGTTGCGCGAGAATATTCAAAACCTCGTCGAAAAAAGAAATGTCGTCATCTACGTTCCATCAGATACGACAACCCAACAAGCCTCCCTTACTTCTGTATCCGGCGACCGATTAGAATACCTCATACAAACCGAAGTGCCGGTGCTGCCGCTCTTCGTGCTACACACCAATGACACGATCTTCGCCATCGAACCGCTCAAGGATGAAGGCAGCGCCATCTTCGCCTTTGGCAAGGCCTTAAAAAATGAAGCTGCGACGGTCGCCGGCTATCTGGAGTCGCTCTTTCTTCTGGCTGAAAATTGCTTCGCGCAGAATCCGATGCTGGATCGCAATCTCGCCTATGCCTTGCTACAAGGTCTGAAGCGCCATAGCACTCATGCCAGTTTGATTGATGGCAAGGATGACTCTGAATGGCGCTTTGATAAAATCCTTGCGGCTGCAATAGCGCTGAGTAAGCACATTCAAGCCACCACTCAAAAGCAGCGCGTTGGCATCATTTTGCCGCCTGGTTTCGCCGCCACCGTGTCCAACCTTGCGGTACTCTTTGCTGACAAGATTCCCGTAAACCTCAACTTCACCGCAGGACGCGAATCAGTGGACAGTGCTATTCGTCAGGCGGATCTTGATCACTATATCACCGCAGATTTGTTTGTGCGAAAGATGCAGAGTTTCCCATGGCCACCCAACCGCCAACTCACCTTCATCGAACGCTTGCTGCCCGAAATGAAGGGCGCCATCACCAAATGGTATATCCTGGCCAAAATCCTGCCGACTCCTCTATTAGCACTCGTATTGGGTATCCCTAAAAAGGGAGGCGACAAAGAAGCGGTGCTGCTTTTCACCAGTGGAAGCAGTGGTGAACCCAAGGGTGTGGCGTTGACACATCGCAACCTCATGTCCAACGTCTGTCAGTTCGGCTCACGACTGAATCTGAAGACAACTGACCGCATCCTCGGCTGCCTGCCTCTGTTCCACAGCTTTGGCTGCACCGTCACCCTGTGGTATCCTATCATCCAGGGCATCGGCTTAGTCACTTACACCACTCCGCTCGAAACCAAAAAACTCGCGGAGTTGATCCAGAAATATAAAGTCACGATCATGGTCAGCACTCCGACCTTTCTGCGAGGGTATCTCAAGGGGATCAACCCCGAGATGTTAGTCTCGCTCAAGCTGATTGTTACCGGTGCTGAAAAGCTCCAGAAGACCATTGCGGAAGCTTTTGAAGCACGCTTTGGCAAACGTGTTTTCGAAGGTTACGGCCTCACGGAAACTTCGCCGGTGAGTAATGTGAATCTCCCTGATCCGGAAGCGGAAGGTGGAACCCACTCTATGCCAAGCTATCGATACGGCAGTGTCGGCCAACTACTGCCCGGCATGGCGATTAAGGTTACCGATCCCAACACGGATGAGTCACTGCCCATCTCACAAAGCGGCATGATCTGGCTCAAGGGCGATAATGTCTTTAAGGGTTATCTCAAGAATCCGAAAAAGACCGATGAAGTCATCGTCGATGGCTGGTTCCGAACGGGTGACATTGGTCGCGTGGACTCTGATGGGTTCCTATACATTGAAGGACGACTCAGTCGCTTCTCCAAAATTGGTGGCGAGATGGTACCGCATGAGACAGTGGAGGAAGCCATCGTCAAAGCCATGGGTCTTGAGAACGAAACGACGCGACGCATCGTCGTCGTGGGTGTGCCTGATGCTGACAAAGGCGAAGCGCTGGTACTACTGACCTCCATTACGAGTGGCAGTGTGCAGCAGGATATTCTCGATCTTCGTTACAAGCTTCTTGATCGTGGGATTCCTCCTCTTTGGATTCCGAAGAGGCTCGTTCCAGTGGCTGATATTCCGATGTTGGCGACCGGCAAGCTCGATGTGAAAACTTGTGAGAAACTCGCCATGACCGCAGGCTTCTAACCGCACCTTCCGTTTCCGTGACCGACACTTCTCTTTTTTTCGCCAAACCTTTCCCATCAGGCTCCACTCTGGGCATCGCTGGCGGTGGCCAGCTTGCCCGCATGATGGCGCAATCCGCCCTGCAGCTTGGTTGTCAGATCGCCATTCTCGAACGTCAAGCCGACTGTCCGGCGGCCACGCTGGCCAAACATCGACTTGTCGGTGATTGGAACCAGCTCGACGATCTGAAACGTCTCGCGGAAGTCAGCGACATCATCACTCTGGAAAATGAATTTGTGGATGCGGACGCGATTGCCGCCCTTGAAGCGGCAGGCGTCTGTGTTCGACCCGGTTCCTCCACACTTCGACTGGTCCAGGACAAGCTCATCCAGAAAGGCGTGCTCGCCGATGCCGGTCTCACGGTGCCGCCCTTCAAAGCGGCAGCGAACATCGAGGAAGCCATTGCGGCGGGTGAAAGTTTCGGCTGGCCGGTGGTCCTCAAAAAGCGCCGCAACGGCTACGATGGCAAAGGCAATCGCACGGTATCTTCAGCTCTCGAAATGCCCGATGCCTGGTGCGAACTGGACGGAGGTAAGTCCGAACTTTTTGTCGAGGCATTCTGCGCGTTTACCGATGAACTTGCCGTCATGGTGACGCGCGGCATTGACGGCGCCACCATCGCCTACCCGGTGGTGCATACCTTGCAACGCAATCATGTCTGCGAAGAGGTGCGCGCTCCCGCCCCCGTAGTCGCCGCCATCACCGATCAGGCCATTCAGTTGGCGCTGCGGGCGGCAGAGATCGTCGGCATGATCGGCAGCATGGGCGTGGAAATGTTCCTCACCGCCGACGGCCAGTTGCTGATCAATGAACTTGCTCCCCGCGTTCATAATACTGGTCACTATACCATTGAAGCCTGTGACTGTTCCCAGTTTGAAAACCATGTGCGGGCCGTTCTGGGCTGGCCTCTGGGGTCCCCTCGCATGCGCCAGCCTGCCGCCATCATGATCAACCTGCTGGGAAAAGTTCACGCCTCCGGGGTTCCTGCCGGATTAGATCAAGCCCTGGCGGTACCGGGAGCCCATGTCCATCTCTATGGCAAAACCCTGTCGGCTCCCGGGCGCAAACTCGGCCACGTCACCGCCTTGGGTGCCACGCTCGAACTGGCTTTTCAGACCGCGCAAACCTCCGCGCAACAACTTGAATTTACGACCCCCTTATCTCTATGAAAAAGAAAGTAGCACCTACCGTGGGCATCATCATGGGCAGCGACTCCGACTGGCCTACCATGAAACTGGCCGCCGAAGCCTGTGCCGAATTTGCCGTGCCTTTTGAGGTACAAGTCGTCTCCGCTCACCGCACCCCCGGCGACATGGCCGATTATGCCAAGGAAGCGGAGCGTCGCGGACTGCGAGTCATTATCGCCGGTGCCGGCGGGGCTGCCCATCTGCCTGGCATGGTGGCAAGCCACACCGTGTTGCCCGTCATCGGCGTGCCGGTGGAAAGCAAAGCCCTCAAGGGCATGGATTCTCTTCTGTCCATCGTGCAAATGCCTGCCGGAATTCCCGTCGCTACGGTAGCGATCGGGGCAGGCCGGAACGCCGGCCTCCTCGCCGTCCAGATTCTTGGAGTAGGTGACAAGGTGTTGCGGAAAAAGCTCGGTGCCTATAAAAACAAAATCGCCGCGGAATCCCGTGGTAAGACGAAGAATCTGGCCGCGGAAATCGAGCAGATTCAGCAGACGATCAAATAGGGCTTGGTATCAAACCGGGGCACTCAGCTTGCCAACCACGCGGCTGAGATAAGGGAACAGTTGTTTCTTGCGACTTACAACGCCCTTCAATTCAAAGACATGATGCTTGAGCTCAGGATATTCGATGGAATCAATCGCTGATTCATTGCCTGCGACGATGAGCACGCTGTTGTGCCGACTAATGTCAGTGACGAGAAGACAGGCGAAATGAATTTTTCGCTGAGCGACAATGTTCTCCAAGGCTTCATGAAGCAAGGCTTCCTGACGCCAGAACTCGGAGAGTCCGAGCTCTTCAATCTGGGAAATGCTCAAACGCCAACCATTCTCCTCGAACTCTTTACGATCTGATTCCAATGCAACCGCTGGTGATTTGTCGCTGAGCATCGATCCGGCCGAGAAAAAGTCGGCCATGAATTGATCGACATCGATCTCAGCAATCTTCGCTAACCACGGCAAAATTTCCTGATCTGTATTGGTCGTGGTGGGGGAGGTGAGATTGAGCGTATCAGAAATCATCCCAGCGCAGAGGCAGATCGCCGTGCTGCGATCGGGCTGCAGATGGAGCATGCGATACATCATGGCAACGATCGTGCAGGTTGAACCCACGGGCTCATTGATAAAGCGGACGGGTTCCTTGGTGCGGAGATTGCCGCTGAGACGGTGATGATCGATCACTTCTACAATATCTGCTTCATCAGCACCAGTAACAGCTTGAGAGAATTCATTGTGATCGACCAAAACAAGCTTGGTGCGAGGCACATCGACAAGATCTGACTTGGAGAAAACGCCGAGAAGTTTGCCCGTATCTTCATCGATCACAGGGAAGAGCGGCTGATGCGAGTCCTGCAACTTGGACATAATTTCCTTGAGTGGCGTCTTGGAACCAAACCGAAGAAAATCATCATGCAAGGCATCAGCAATCGGTCGGGAAAAGCGCACCAACTGTGCCGCGCTGGCAGTGTCATACGGTGTCTGAATCACCGGCACTTGATGGGTCCGAGCGAGTTGACCAATTTCATCATCCACTTCAAAACCACCGGTCACGACAAGGCAACGCACACCCGCGATAATTGCCATTTTTTGGACGTCAGGACGATCACCGACGAGGACGACGACCGTGGACTTAGGGAAGCGACGAAGCCGTGCTTCCGAAGTAGCCAAACTCGATCCCGCGACCATGAGAATAAGATTCTCCACTTCGTTGAGGGCACTGCGTCCATTAGGAAAACTTCCATTGAGGGCCGCCAGCATATTCGTTTCGCTCGTACGGATATGACGATTGGCATCAGCATCACCAATCGCTGCGGGCATAAAAAGCTGCGCCAATTCCTGCAAGGAGGGCATGCCCACCATCTGACCATCCTCATCGACGACGGGTACACTCCGAAAACCATGCTCCACCAACATGCGATAGACGGAGAGAAATGTTTCATCGGGGCGCGCTGTAATGACATCGCGACGACAGAGTGATGCCGCGTTGGGACGGACATCCATCAACAAGCGCGGGGCATCGACACCCGCGAGATTTAAGGCCCAGGAAGTGCGCGAATTTAACTCCCCACAACAAGCTGGTCGCGCATCCACGCCTCGTGAATCGCGAAGGAAAGCAGCATAACCGATAGCCGAACAAATCGCATCCGTATCCGGGTTACGGTGCCCAATGACATACAGTGTTTCTGGGGTGGCGACGGACATGGACGAATTAAATCACACCCAGCTCGCGGATCTTTTTATCCACAGCAACTTTGTTGTTTAACAACCCGACGATAGGGTCCCAATGACCTGTCGTCAGGGCATCGAGGGCGGTGTCCGGAAGCGAAATGGGGAACTCCTGATCTTCAAAAAATACCTTTCCGGCATTGAGGTCGATTGTCACTTCGAGAGCTGGATTGCGTTCGATTTCATTCGCCAACACAGCGATATCTCGTCCTTCAGCCACCGCACAAGGAATGCCGAGCGTTGTGCAATTTCCAAAGAAGATTTCTGCAAAGCTCTCAGCAATAACGGCACGGAAACCAAAGCGATAGAGCGCTTGGGGGGCGTGCTCACGAGAACTGCCACAGCCGAAGTTCGTGCCGGAGAGCAGAATATTGGCGCCCTTAAAGCGGGGATTGTTCAAGGGATGCGGTTTGTCGGTACCATCAGCATTTTTACGAACATCATAAAAAGCGAATTCGCCGAGACTATCGAATGTGATGCATTTCATGAAACGCGCAGGAATGATACGATCGGTATCAATATCCGAACCTGGAACATGAACGGCAGTGCCGGCGACTTGAGTGACTTTTGCGAGGGACATGGAATGAAAAGTTAAGAGGTGGGTTTTAAGTAAAAAGCGCAATGCTTAAAGTCCAAAGACTTCGCGGGCATCAGATACGGTGCCAGTAATGGCGGCGGCGGCGACCATGAGCGGTGACATCAGGATGGTGCGTCCTGTGGGGCTGCCCTGACGGCCTTTGAAGTTACGATTACTCGAGCTGGCACAGAGTTGGTCACCAATAAGCTTGTCAGGATTCATCGCCAAGCACATGGAACAGCCTGCTGCTCGCCACTCGAATCCAGCTTCAGTGAAAATTAGATCGAGCCCCTCTTTCCGCGCTAGGACATCGACGATCTGCGAACCGGGAACAGCGATAGCTTTGACCTGATTGGAGACTTTTTTGCCCTTGAGGAATTTCGCCACTTCACGGAAATCAGAGAGACGACCATTGGTGCAACTGCCAATAAAGGCGACATCGATCTTGGTGCCTTTGATCGGAGCGCCGCCTTCAAGCTTCATGTATTCGAGGGCCTCTTTGATAGACTCGCGATGAGCTTCACTGCTCGCGCTTTCGAGAGTTGGCACTGTATCCGTGACGGAAATTGCCTGATCAGGACTGACCCCCCACGTCACGGTCGGCGGAACTTCTTCGGCTTTAATGTTCACAACGTCGTCATAAACAGCATCAGCATCGGAGGCCACAGCACGCCATGCCGCAACCGCCTTGTCCCATGCCTCGTCCTTCGGTGAATAGGGACGTCCCTTGAGATACTCAAAGGTCTTTTCATCTGGATTGACATAGCCACAACGGGCACCGCCTTCGATGGACATATTACAGACCGTCATGCGCTCTTCCATGGTGAAGCCATCGAGGACGCTGCCGCCATATTCGTAGGCGTAACCCTTGCCACCGCCGGCACCCAGCAGACGGATGATGTGTAAAATGACATCCTTGGAATAAACGCCCGGGCTAAGCTTGCCGTCCACATTGATGCGACGAACTTTCATGGGGCTGAGAGCCATGGTTTGAGTCGCCAAGACATCGCGCACCTGCGTGGTGCCAATCCCGAAAGCAATAGCACCAAAGGCGCCATGAGTCGCGGTGTGGGAATCGCCACAGGCAATCGTCGTGCCGGGTTGCGTGATACCTTGTTCCGGTCCAACGACATGAACAATGCCCTGTTTGCCACTGGCGAGATTGAAATATGTCACGCCAAATTCTTTGACGTTCCGATTCAATTCCTGAATCATTTCCTCTGCCAACGGATCAGAAAAAGGCGACACTTGACTGTCGGTAGGCACAATGTGATCCACTGTCGCGAACGTCCGTTGTGGGTAAACGACCTTCAATCCCAGATCGCGTAACATGCCAAAAGCCTGCGGGCTGGTGACTTCGTGAATCAGGTGAGTATCGATAAGGAGCTGTGTTTGACCGTTAGAAAGTGTCGCGACAGAGTGTGATTCCCAGACTTTTGCAAAGAGTGTTTTGCCCATGATAGATTACTTCAGAGTTTATTCCGCACGATGCGGGCATCAAAACTAGCACGGATGGTCTGGCGCGCAATCCCAGTGTGAA
>VFKY01000247.1 GCA_009885275.1 Verrucomicrobiota bacterium
AGGAAAATGCAGGTCCTTACGATGCACAATAAGCCTCTCCACATCAGCGATATCACATTTACCATTGTCCCCCGTTGCTAGAAGTAGCTTCGAGCCGTTCGAGAAGAACTCCGGCGCGCCACACTCATCGGTTTCGACATGCGCAACCTGATGGGCAATAACGCTTTGATAACTTCGGCAGAGCGAAGCCAGCGATAACGAATTGGCCGCTGTTCCGGTGAAAACAAAATAAACATCGCAGTTTGTTTCGAACAGATCACGAAAAGTATCGCATGCGGTTTGAGTAAAGCGGTCATCACCATAGGATGATTCAAATCCATGATTTGCTTCACTCAAGGCCTCCCATGCTTCGGGACATACCCCGGCAGTGTTATCGCTGGCGAACTGGCATCCTGGAATACTCATGGCAGGTGAAATGAATTAGATAGGGCAGGGTTAAAAGAGATGATTGGAGGTTAACAAGAGGAGGATGCTGAGCATCTACTTTCTGCCTCCCTGTTAATCTTTAGAAATCATGTTAATAACGACCAAAGCAACTACAAATCTCGATCAACGAATCCATTTGCGCTGTGCAACGAACATGACACACTCCTCAAAATTAATCGCTTATGCGTTGCCCTAAGTGCGGAGCCCCAGAAGATAAAGTCATTGATTCGCGTGAAGCGAAGGACGGAAGTTCCGTGCGCCGACGTCGTGAATGCCTGACCTGCAATCATCGTTACACTACGTATGAACAGGTGGAACATGAGGAACTAAGGGTGATCAAGCGCAATGAATCACGTCAACCCTTCAGCCGTGAAAAGCTTATCGAAAGCATGAAAAAAGCCTGCGGCAAAAGACCTGTAGGCATTGAATTACTTGATCGTGCTGCTGACACCATCATCACTGAAATTGAAACCGCTGGATATCGTGAAGTCCCTTCTCGCGTGCTCGGCGTCAAAATCATGCAGCAACTCGAAGCCATCGACCATATTTCCTATGTGCGATACGCCTCGATTTACCGGGAGTTTCAAGAGCTTGGTGAATTTATTGATGAGATCAACTCCCTCGGCACCAGGGTCCCTCGTGACGTGAAGCAACCGGAGCTCTTTCACAAATCTTAACATCATTCCGCATGACTATCTTTGAAAAGATCATTGCTCGCGAAATTCCAGCTCCCTTGCTGTATGAAGACGAATTCTGTGTTGCCTTCAACGATGCAAATCCGCAAGCGCCCATTCATGTCTTGATCGTGCCCAGAAAAGTCATCCCTAGGGTTGGCGAAGCAGAAGCGGAAGATCAAGCGACGCTGGGAGCATTGTTATTAGCCGCTGGTAAAGTTGCCAATCAACTCGGCATCAAGGATATCAGTAAAGGTTTTCGACTTGTCATCAATCATGGACGTGACGGAGGTGAAACCGTGCCACATCTCCATGTGCATCTGCTTGCGGGACGCCCGCTCGAGTGGCCACCGGGTTGAGAGATGATGCAGGAAGCTGAAATATGTTCTCTTTGTAAGAAATCGA
>VFKY01000010.1 GCA_009885275.1 Verrucomicrobiota bacterium
ATTACTGCAAGAAGACTCGCGCCAAACATGGGCATGACGATACGGCGACGATAATCATCGCCTTAAGCGGGACTGAAACAGGTTGGAGGGATGGCAGTTTTAGAACTTGTATTCCACGCCGAAGAAGACGGAGCGCCCGTTGCCAGAAAGGAATTGCACTTGATTGAATTAACCGGCGCGATTGATAACCCCAGTGGTTGCGGCGTAGTGTTCATCCGTCAGACCGTGCCACGTCATAGCTGATATGCACTCTCTCCGATCTCTATGATCCGACGACGATGTCATGAAAAGCTAGTCGCAAAGGACCGAATTAACTTGGCTCCTTTGCTTCTTTGCGACGAGACATCAACCGACGTTGCTTCACCCCTGACATGCGGTCTTACTCGTGACACGATTCAACCATGCATCAACGGGTAGTGAAAGTTTCTCCACGATGAGTCCAATGAAGAGTGCTGTCACGGCTCCGGCAAAAACATCCATCGTGTAGTGTGCCCGGAGCACGAGTACGGCGCTCACTTCAAACAAGCCCAGCAGCACCGCGAGAACAACCAAGGCGGGCTTTTTCAAACGGGCAAGCTCCAGAGCGCCAAAGACCGCCAAGGCAGTGTGACCAGAGAAAAAGAGGTCGTTGGAAACACCATAGGTGACGAGGAGTGTCGGCACTCCTGTGTCGTGCCAAATCATGCCTTCGATGGGTGGCAAACTGATGAGAGACTGACAAATCTGGCGCAGGCTGAAGAGTAGCAGCAGGCCGAGAAAGGGACGAGCCGTGCGCCCGAAGATGGTCATGCCAATGAGGAACAATCCAAGCGCATCTATGCCTGCCGAACTGGCGATAAGCAATGCGTTCGCGTGATTGGGATGGGTATTGAGCCAGGCATTCCACGGTGCGGTCCAATCGAGAATGGCATCACCGATCCCGTTAGCTCCAGCGATGGGAGATCTGGAGCCGATGAGTGATTGGGTCCAAAACCATAAGGCAAGACCGATCACGACCATAAGGAATCGGGCAACGCGGAGACGATGAGAAGTGGCGCTGGTGTTCATGTTGTTGGATGTTCCTGAGCAATGCCGAGCATGGATGTCAGACTGTTTCGCAGTTGATCCATAAGCGGATCGGACGGAGCTTTTTTATCCCGCACCGGATCGACTACGATCGCTTCGCCAAACTCAAACTTGATGTGAATGGGACCTGTTTCCGCAGGCGTCGCCACGCCGAGGGCTTCCTCGTAGCGCGCGACCGTTTCAATAAGTCGGAAAGGCGTTGGTGATTTACCGAGATAGTCTGGCGGAAAATGAAATATCTGCTGGGCCACATCGATATCGTAAAGGCACTTCCAGCGGTGAGTTCGATCTTCATCGGTAACCGTGCCTGCCACGAGGTCGGGCAGGATGGCTTTCCGTAAATTTTTTACACGTTGCACGACAGACCCTTCATTGCGCCCATGCAGCCATTCTTGCTCCAATGGGGTGAGCACTTGATCAAGCAGTCGCGTGAGTCGCTCTGGTATACTGCCCGACTGAGCAGTGCCAAAATATTCGAGTTCCTTTAAAGCCAGTAAGGCGTGCCCCAGTTTCACGACCCTTTCTTGTAGGGCTAAATTATTTTGCCGTTGCCAGCTTAATTGTGTCTCAATGCGATCGAGGATGGGGTTGAGAGCTGATTCTGGATCGCCGTGAAAAGTGTAACGTATGGCCAGCGGATGAACGACCACTTTGCCGCCGGGGATTTTTTCGGCGCGTTGTTTTGCTGCGGTGCGGGCGATGAAAGACGTGCCTTCTTGAAGATGAATCAAGCGGTCATTGGTTCGAGTGATCACACCTTCGGGAAAGATCACCAGTGGTCGCTGTGCTCGTGCAATAATGTCGGTGGCCATCTTGAGTGATTCACGGTCGATGCCTTCGCGATATACGCTGAAGGCACCGAGGCGTGAAAGCAGCCATGATTGAAAGCGGCTGTTCATAAACAAATGAGCACTGGCCATCATGTGAAAGTTCTGGCCGAGAGCTTCTGTGATCAATCCCAACGCCATCGGATCACTCGGGCGCGAATGATTGGGAGCGATGATGATGCCGTGTCCAGCTTGGAGCGATGCTTCGATCTTCTCACGTCCCACTATTTCCCATGAATGAATCCCGTGATTCTTTTTAAGATAACGCGTCAGGTAATTTCCAAACAACCATGGCCAAAAATTACCGGAGGAAGGCGGGACAAATGTATAAGCCTTCTCGCTGACAACAGAGTGGGCGGGTGCTAACGGTTTTTGTTTCATGAGCGACTCTCGTTTATTGGATAAATTTTCTGCGTGAGATAGCCGCATAAGCACCGGTCAACACGGCAAATCCTCCGCACACCCAGAAGACCTGTCCGGGGGTGAGATGCAGGGTTTGAAACGAGACCCATTGTGCGCCGGAGGCGGCGAGAATCCCGACAAAGCCGAGAAGGTTTGCGGCACCTTGCACCGCACCTTTGCTTTCGGGAGCGGGTCGATGTTGTAAGACAGCGGCGATGGGAACGATGAAGAGCCCGGCAGTGAACCCCAGTGCGACGAGAGAGACCGAGAAGCCGATGATACCAATCCCCGCAAGGCCCATGGGGATGGTACTCAGGGCTAATCCAGCGGCGCCGATGGGTACCAAGCGATACTCGATGCGACCACGCGAAGCGTAGCCAGCGACGACACTGCCAATCCCGATCCCGAGCGCGAGGGCCCCACTGAGCAAGCCGATATGGGTTTCGCTGAGATGTAGCACATCCTTAGCGTAGATCAGAAGATTCATCTGCACGAGAGCTGCGATAAAATAGAAGCCGGTATTTCCCCAGTTAGCGCGCCACAAATCACGATCAAGCTTCATGACTTTGAGTTGTTTCCAGAGATCGGTGATGGGATTGATCCGCAATGGACAGTCAGGATTGGCTGCTGGAACTGGGGTAATTTGTAGGCTGACGCGCCATCCGATGAAGGCAATCATCATCAGGATGAGACCAGAAACGCCCTGCATGTCGGTGAGGGATCCAGCAAAAAAAGCACCCGCCACAGTGCCGAAAATGATGCCGAGAAAGGTCAACAATTCGAGGATGCCATTGCCCCAGGAGAGTTTTTCAAGTGGCAGCACTTCTGGCAAGATGCCATATTTGGAGGGTCCAAAGATAGCGCTGTGACAGCCCATGAAAAAAATTGAAGCCAGCTCCAGAGGCAGGCTTTTCAGGGTAAGCGCGATAGCAGCGAAGAGCATGATCCCGATTTCTGTAAATTTCACATAAGTCATGATGCGTTTTTTGCTGAAACGATCCGCGAGCCATCCGCCGAGCATGGAAAACAAAATAAAGGGGGCAGCAAACAACGCGCCTGCCAGTGATACATGCAGGGTTCGTTCCGCTTCGGGCATGGGTCGGGCCAGAACGAGCAGGATGATGAGATTCTTCAAGGCATTATCACTGAAGGCATTCTGAAACTGGGTCGCCATGAGGCACCAGAAGCCGCGTTGCCAGCCAGTGATTGAGGGGGATGATGCGTTGTTCATGAACTGGTTTATTCGGCGTTACGACGATTGGCAAATTTATCGAGAAGTAAATGTGTGGGCAGGTAGGCCAGCGAAAATAGAGCCAGCATCCACACGATGAGGTAAGCACCCTGTGGCATCCATTGTTGCGCTTGTGCATCGTTGAGACCGAAGACGTAGTTTACATTCACCGGAGTGTTGGGGTTGGGGAGTTGAGCTCCTGCGGCAGGAAGAATAAAAAAAGCGATGAGACATAGAATCCAAGCTAGACCGGTCCAAGCCTTTAACGCGAGACGATCATAGCCGAGACGCAGCACAAGGAATATCAGAAGAAATGGCAACCAGCCATGGAAGAGGGAAAGGCCGCGGAGGAATAGTGATTTGTTCTCATCAAACATGTAGGCAGTCATACCGGAATGCGCTGACCCCATCATCATCCGTATCAGTTGGAGGCCGAAATCAAGGCACCAAAAAAGCTGAGGTAAAAGAATACCTACTGCGGCCATGGAAGCCGCGAGCCTGTCTTCTTTCCACACCGCATAGAGGGTGAGGAGGAGCGCAATGTCGCAGAAATAGAGAAAATTCGTGGGACCGTAATTAATCCAGTAAACTGGCACCAGCACTGCGACGAACGCGGTGTAAGCGATCTTTAACCAGAGGGGGATCAGCGAAAGTGGATTAGCTTCCATGGGGGCTTGTTTCTTATTTGATGGAGCGGGTATGTTTGCTTTCATGAAACCAAGCCTGTCAGGAAACTTATCTTGAGGCGAATTGATATTTCATGAAGGTGCATCGACTTGATCAATGATCCCACCATGGGGGTTATTGGGAAGCAAGTTACAGGATAGTATGTAATTTATTGCCAGTGATCACTTTTATGCGCCACACTGAGTTCTCGCAAAACTACCCTCTTTCTTTAGCACCATGCGTCCGGCACTTCGTATCCATCCGTTAGATGATCTCATCGTCGCTCTCAGACCGTTGAAAGCTGGAGGCATTGTGACGTTGGATGATCAGAGTTACACCTTGCGTGAGGATATTGGCGCCAAACATAAATTTGCAGCACGTGACTTCGCCATAGGTGATCGAGTGACGATGTATGGGGTGACGGTGGGGCGCACCACCCAGGCAGTGAGCGCCGGAGCCTTGGTTCATACGCACAACCTGAAACATGACACCGACGGCTTCGGGGGAAAACAGAGTGAAGCTGTTTGGTCGCCACCGAGTGTAGCACGCTGGCAGAATCAAACGTTTGATGGTTTTAAACGGGCAGAAGGAAGATCCGGTACGGCAAATTACTGGATCGTCATTCCTCTCGTGTTTTGCGAAAACCGTAATCTCGCCTTCATGCGTGAAGCGCTACAAACGGAATTGGGCTATCGCAAAACGGGTTCGTATCAAGTGTTTGCCCGTAGATTGGTGGAAATGAAAAAGCGCGGAGCTACGAAATCGGAAATGGAAGCCCTTGCATTTGATTATGAGGAGGCAGCAAATCCCAAGCCGCTTTTTTCGAATGTGGATGGCATAAAATTTCTGGAACATGGTCTTGGTTGTGGTGGAACACGTCAGGATTCGGATGCTCTCTGTGCTCTGCTTGCTGGTTATATCGCCAGTCCGAATGTGGCTGGAGCTACGGTGCTCAGTCTCGGTTGTCAGCATGCGCAAGTCAGCATTCTCGAAAGCGAATTGGCAAAACGCTGTCCGCAGTTTTCCAAGCCATTGCATATCTTTGAACAACAAAAATGTGCCTCCGAACGCGACATGATGGCACAGGCGATCAAGGCCACTTTTCTTGGTGTCACCTATGCCAATGAGTTGCACCGTGAGCCGTGTCCGCTCAGTGATCTCATCGTCGGCGTTGAGTGTGGCGGTAGCGATGGATTCTCCGGCATCTCCGCGAATCCAGTCATCGGTCATGCCGCGGACTTGCTCATTGCTCTCGGCGGCACTGCGGCACTTTCAGAATTCCCAGAGCTGTGCGGTATCGAGCAGGACCTCAGTAATCGTTGTCGCACCGCCGCACTCGCTGATCGCTTTGTGCAACTGATGCGAGCCTATGAACGCGTTGCAGAAGCTTGCGGCAGTGGTTTTGATGCGAACCCATCGCCGGGCAATATTCGCGATGGACTCATCACCGATGCCATCAAGTCCGCTGGAGCTGCCAAGAAGGGAGGCACCTCTCCTGTAACCGATGTGCTGGACTATCCCGAAATGATCACCCAACCTGGGCTTTCGCTGGTCTGCACGCCTGGCAACGATGTTGAATCAACGACCGCTCTTGCGGGTGCGGGATGTACCGTCATGCTTTTCTCCACGGGTCTCGGCACCCCGACCGGTAATCCGATCTGTCCAACACTCAAAATTTCAACGAACACGGAACTCGCCAAGCGGATGTCAGACCTTATCGACTTTGATGCAGGCCCTGTCATCACGGGAGAAAAATCCGTAGAACAGATGGGAGAAGAGATGCTGGAAATCACCATTGCTACCGCGAGTGGACGTTATACCCCAAAAGCCGTTGCGTTAGGTCAAGACGACTTTCTTCCATGGAAACGCGGTGTATCGCTTTAGATCGAATGCCGTTGAAATCCGTGAGGTTCTTGAGCCTATCAACAGCTATGCCAATGATAATTACCGGAGTCTCGTACGGTATTACTTTCAGGGTTTGGACGGAGCACGTTATTTACTGAGTTACCTGCAAAGTGCCTGTCGCATCCGCAGGCCATGGTGCGCCTTCTAAGACCCATTTGGTCAGAATTTCATATTCGTCTTTCGTTAGACGACTCCCGA
>VFKY01000002.1 GCA_009885275.1 Verrucomicrobiota bacterium
AAATCAATTCGCAGGTGTTCCCCGGTGTGCAAGGCGGACCGCTCATGCACGTCATCGCGGCGAAAGCTGTGTGTTTCCTCGAAGCCTTGCAACCCACCTTCAAAGCCTATCAACAGCAGATCGTGAAGAATGCGCAAGCCCTCGCCGCGCAACTCACGACGCTCGGCTATCGCATCACCAGCGGTGGCACCGACAATCATGTCATGCTTGTCGATCTCCGTCCTCAGGGTCTTAATGGTAAGGTCGCTTCCGAAACCCTCGATCACGCTGGCATCACCGTGAACAAAAATGGCATCCCCTTCGACACCGAGAAAATCACCCTCGGCGGGGGCATCCGTCTCGGCACTCCAGCCGTCACGACCCGCGGTATGAAGGAGGCCGAGATGAAACTCATCGCCGCGTGGATTCACACCGCTCTGACCAATCGTGACAATCCCGAAATTCTTGCGAAAATCCGCAGTGAAGTGAAGGAGATCAACACCCGCTTTCCGCTACCATGAGGAAAGTTTACCGAGATATGTAGGTTGTAGATCATAAAGCTGGATTGCGGAATAATGACGGAATTCACATCACCTGTATGTTGGCATGACGCGTCAACCAACCAGCGAGGCTTTTACTCATGGTTGGAAAAGTTTCACGCGGAGGCGCGGAAAACGCGGAGGGAGTGCCATTAACCCTTTCTCCCCACAAATCTCTTCCCTCTCCGCGCCTCCGCGTGAGGTCAAGCGCGTCCTGCCGATAAGGAGTTGCGGAATCCATTTGATGAGTATTTAGACAAAGTTCCTGGATAAAAGAGTTCATCCCGCTCGTTACAAGCAGTCATGAAGTTTCTTCTCTGTTCCATTTTCATTTTCAGTATCACTCTGGCTACGGCCGCACCTACCAGACCCAACATCGTCGTCATACTCTCCGATGATCAGGGCTGGGGTGATCTCAGTGTGAATGGAAACACCGACCTCTCGACACCCAATATCGATTCACTAGCGAAGGATGGCGCTATCTTGGATCGCTTTTATGTCTGTCCTGTATGCGCGCCCACGCGTTCGGAGTTTTTCACAGGCCGCTATTATGCTCGCACTGGTGTTCACGGAGTCAGCAATGGACAGGAACGCTTGAATCTTGACGAAGTCACCATCGCTCAAACGTTTAAGGCCGCAGGCTACGCAACTGGTGCCTTCGGCAAATGGCATAATGGATCGCAACATCCCTATCACCCCAACGCTCGCGGTTTCGATGAATACTACGGCTTTACCTCCGGCCACTGGGGAAGTTATTTCGATGCGGAAGTAGATCACAATGGACGCATCGAGCGAGGCAAAGGATTCATGGCCGATGACCTCACCGATCACGCCCTAGAGTTCATCGAACAGCACAAAGAGTCGCCCTTCTTCTGCTATATTCCCTTCAACACTCCCCACTCTCCCATGCAAGTGCCGGACAAGTTCTATGAAAAATTCGCTAACGCAGAGATCAAACAACGCAGCAGTGACCCTGGCAAAGAGGAATTGAACCACACCCGTGCCGCCCTCGCGATGTGTGAAAATCTCGACTGGAATGTAGGTCGGGTGCTTGAGAAATTGAAGCAACTGAAGCTCGCAGATAACACCATCATTATTTATTTCAGCGACAATGGCCCCAATGGCTGGCGCTGGAACGGAGGCATGAAAGGGAAAAAAGGCGGAGTCGATGAAGGCGGGGTGCGTGTTCCATTTCTCATTCGCTGGCCGGGAAAAATACCTGCTGGAACACGCATTCCTCAGATCGCGGGAGCCATCGACCTTTTTCCCACCCTCTGTGATCTCTCTGGCGTTCCCATTCCCAAGACAAAACCGATGGATGGACGAAGCCTCAAACCTTTGCTTGTGGGCGAAAAAAAGGAACAGTGGCCCAATCGCGAATTCATTTCTTTTCAGGCAGGTGGAAAAAATCGACAGGTGAGTGTGCGCAGTCAAGATTTTCGACTTGATCCCACGGGCATGCTTTTTGATATGACGACTGATCCCGGGCAAAAGCAGAATGTGGCCGATCAACATCCTGATGAAGTGAAACGCTTGAACAGCATCGCTCAACAGTTCATTTCAGATGTTACCCCAGTGCTTGCCAGCGCCAAAGATCGGGCCTACTCCGTTGGCTATGCACCGCTGACTTATCTACCGGCGCGTGACGGTGAACCGCACGGTACCGTTAAGCGGAGTGGCCGAGCGCCCAACTGCTCCTACTTCACCAACTGGACCAGCACGGAAGACACTATAACCTGGGATATCGAAGTAGGTGAGACCGGCTTATACGAGGCCATCATCTACTACACCTGTGCTCCAGCCAATATCGGCACAGAATTGGAACTCAGCTTCGCTGGAAAATCACTCCGCAGCGCCGTCACAGAAGCCCACGATCCACCGGCCTATGGCAAGGAACAGGATCATGCGGACCGCGATTCCGAATCCTACGTGAAGGATTTTAAACCACTTTCTCTCGGAGGCATTGAACTCGCCAAGACCCGCGGCTTGCTCACCCTGCGAGCTCCAAAAATCGTTGGCAATGCCGCTGTGGAGATTCGCTACATCATGCTGATGAAAAAAGAGAAGTGATCTTACGTCCTCACTTGTTCTGCGCTGCTCAACGTCAAGATAGACCCATCACTCTGTTGTAAAAGTAGATGTCCTTCTGAGTTCAACCCAGCGGCAATACCTTCCACTTGGCGACCTTCCATGCGCGCCGTTATTTTTTTGCCTGACAGCCAACTGCGCTGACTTACTTCTTCTATCACATTTCGAAAACCTTCATCCCAATGCATTACGAGCTGATCGAGTTGCTTTAGTAAGGCAATGGCAAGTGGATTGCGATCCTGGATTTTCTCATGCGGTGTTTCACGTCGCAATGACGTCGCTTTAAGATCAGGCGGAAAAGTTCTTGTGTTCACATTCAACCCAATACCCAAAACCATGAAGTTTCCAGTACTGCCCATGAAACTCTCCGCCAAAATGCCCGCACATTTTTGGTCACTCAAATAAATATCATTGGGCCATTTGATTGCCGGTTTCAAAAGAGTGGTCGCTTCAATAGCTCGGCAAAGAGATAACGCCGCGATCGTAGTCAGACGTGGCCAATGTTCGATGCGCAACTGTGGTCGTAACAGAATAGAGAGCAGCAAATCCAGACCTGATTCCGAGGACCAGCGATGATCGCGGCGACCTCTCCCTGCGCTTTGCGCTTCGGCAAAAACCACCAAACCGTGAGGATATCCGGCTAATCCCAGTTCTCGAACATGGTCACTCGTAGAAGCAAGTTCTGGATGCACCTGCACCTCACAGCCTATGGCATGCCCGGCCATGGCGGAAGCCAGGCGACGGCCTTGTAAAGCTGTAGGATAATCAAGAGGAAACATTAAGGCGCGCATCATCGTAACTGTCTCAGGCTTCTGCAAGCACTGCCTGCAACGAAGACTTGCAATAATGGCCTTACACCTCAAACTACCGCTATCTCATGCCGGTTCGCTTTCTAATAGTCGATGATGTTCCCGCCCAACAACGGTTGCTGGCGAACGTTGTCGTTTTTCTAGGCGGGGAGGCGCGCTTAGTATCGAGTGGACATGATGCGCTTCAACTCGTGAAACATGAAACGTTCGATGTGGTGTTAATGGATTTGCACATGCCTGAAATGGGTGGCGCCGAAACAGCAGATCAAATGATCCAAAGCTGGGCAGGAAACCCTTATAGGCCGCTTCTTCTTGCTGTAACCGGCGACACGCGAAGTGATAGCCGCGCGCTCTGCCGTGCTATAGGGATGGATGGCTTCATCACCAAGCCCTACGCCATACAGTCTCTGAGAGATGCTTTTAGAGAACTGCTTATTCGGAGATTTTCTTGGTTAGACGGCCCATCGCGACGCGTTTTGTCGTTAGATAAACTCAAAGCTGCCCTACCCAAACACCAGGGTGATTTCGAAATCCAAGCACTGGAGGCACGCTCTACGCTCTCAGAGTTGTACAGCAACCTGACAACCATGGAGCTTGAAATTTGTAGGGGAAAAGCTCACCGGGTTGGTGACTTCGCGCATCGTTATGGTTTTGTGATGTTGGAGCTAGCAATGGCAGCGTTAATGCAAGCCGCTGAACAAGGCCCTGTCGCATCATTCAAACCATTGTTGCAGAAGCAACAAGAGGACTTTGAACTCGCTTATGATGCCGTCCGTTCATGGCGCAGTCAAAGCCCCATGCCACAGCAGCACATGCTGATCGCTTAACCCCTCATTTGGCAAAGTGCGCTTCGATCGCCTGAACTAATCCAGGGATACTGTGCTCCTTGGCTTCGATGTCGATCTTCAATCCATGTTTTTTAAGCGCAGAAGAAGTGATGGGACCAATGCTCGCGATCTTCACGCCCGTTGGTAGCTCTAGCTTGAGATCAAGGAAATGCTCAACCGTCGAGGCGCTGGTGAACGTGATGACATCCGCACCTTCCTCTTTGAAGCGCACGATGGCCTCATGGTTATCCTTCTCAGGCACGGTCCGATAAGCAATCGCCTCATCCACAATCGCCCCGAGTCGGGCAAGCTCCTTGCTTATGACTTCACGCGTGTCCTCAGCTTTTACCCAGAGCAAAGTTTGATTCTCCACACTCACTGCTTGCAGCGCTTTGACGAGACTTTCTGCCACATACTTCTCCGGCATGAGATCAACGGCGAGATGATGTTGTTTGATTTTTTCAGCGGTGCCGGGTCCGATGGCCGCAATCTTTACGCCACCGATAGAGCGAGCATCGTTGTAAAGTTTGTAAAACATTTCAAAGAAACGATCCACCCCATTTGGACTGGTAAAAATGAGCCAGTCATAGGTATGACAATCCATGACCAACTGACCAAATTCCTTGGTGTCCTTGGGTGGCTCGATGCGAATCGTGGGCAACTCAATAACGTCAGCGCCGAGCAATGACAATTTACGACTCAAGACTCCTGCTTGTTGGCGGGTGCGCGTGACGACAATGCGTTTTCCAAACAATGGGCGATTTTCAAACCAATTCAGCTTGGCGCGCTCTTCTACCACGGTGCCGATGACACATACGGCTGGCGCTTTAAAATCATTATCACGCACCACTTGAGCAATGGTGGCGAGCGTTCCTTGAATCGTCCGCTGACGCCCCGTCGTTGCCCATCGAGTCATGGCTATTGGCGTGTCTCCTTTCGCGCCATGCTCCATAAGTTTGCCAGCAATTTCCTCAATGCGCTCCACCCCCATGAGCATGACCTTTGTGCCATCAGCTTGAGCGATCTTCGCATAATCGAGAGAGCTGTCCGACTTGGTCGGATCTTCGTGCCCAGTGAAAATGGTCAACTGTGAGGAATGAGAACGGTGAGTCACCGGAATGCCTGCGTAAA
>VFKY01000049.1 GCA_009885275.1 Verrucomicrobiota bacterium
GTCATCGATGAACTCCTCGCGAAGGTGAAGAAGGAAGGCTTGGGTTTAAACACACTCATGGTCGAGTGCCTGATGAGTGAGGTATTTAGGTCACGGTGAACCCAAGAGTTTCATGCACCAATCCGTGAGCTAAAAATCAAGTCTAGTCCCAAACGGGCGGAGTGATCCGTGCAGGGGAGCGGCCGGAATGTGCCGCCGCTATATCAGCAGAGGCGGCTTTTTCGTGTTGCTGTAATGAGAGCTTCACGGTGGCTCATACGCTTCATCGAACTGCGGACTGGCTGGGGCGCGCCTCAGGTAAATCAAGACCATTGGCGAACTGCTGAAATTCCTTTTTCGCTTGATCGGCCAGCGGGCCACTCTGGGGAGCGGAGGCATGCCAGTTCTTAGCGGCGCGCTCACATTGTTGGAGAAGATTGGCGGAACCAGCTTTATTTTTCCATAGGCTCGGGGGGTATTTTTTCATGAAGACGATGAGCTTCTCGTCCGGAATTTGCTCCGTCTGCGCCCTGGTAAACACGGCTTGAGCGATCTTTGAAAAATCGTCCGCATTCTCGGAGGGAACGGGCTTTTGTTGCGGAAGGCCGGAAGGGCGAGGCGTGTTTTTAGTATTGGTGACAATATTTTCCCATGCCTCGCTAATGCGGATTTCTTGAGTAGCGGATTCACCTGGCAGACCGGTAGCCAGTTGAAAACATTGTTTACAAAGATCCCAGGCTCCCTCTGACATGGCATGGCCTACTGCTGGCCAGGAGGCTCCGATGTAGAAGAATTTCTTTTTGTTGATCTCATCACGAAACCGACCGTACCACTCTAGGCGGGTGTACGGGAAGGCACCCGCTTTCCCGGTATCGGCCTCACCGCAGGAAATGGCGAAGGGAATATTTTTTGCTACAGAATTGATTTGGCCATAGTTGTCGGTCGACCATGTCCCCCCCGAGTGCGCGGATATACCAGAGACGTATTTCGGATTGCTCATGGCAAAACGATGGGCGAACTGGCTACCCCCGGAGAATCCGTGAACGAACATCTTGTCGCTAAGCTTATACTCTTTTTTCAGATCCTTGAATAGCGCGATGAGTTTGTCTGCATGAACACCGTCTCCTGTCTGGTAAGGGCTATCTCCATTGCTGACAAAAGAAGGACCAATGACGATAACATCGCCGCGCTTAGCCCAGCCTTCAAGCCCTGCGGCCCCCATGCCTGAACCGCCCGCCCCATGGACACCCACAACCAGTTGGTAAATTTTATCCGGATCAATAGGGTCCGGGGTATAAACATAGCTGTCCATGCCCTGGGAGTCCTTGATGACTCTCTCACCTGCTGACGCAAATACTATCGTGGATAGTACTGCTATGATTAGCGTGTAAAACATCTTCATGGTAACGTAAATATAGGGAGAAAATATGGCTCTAGCCATCACAGTTTGATGGCCACTGGATCGTGCCTATCGAAGCTTGTCAAGATGAGCATGGGCTATGAACCATACGAGTGAACGGAGGTAACCAGACCCGCTGTTTCTTTAAGGCAAAAGTTTCATGCGCCGCATCGAAGCGATCACTCTCTTGCTTGGATCACAAAGTCGAAAAGCTCGCCGTAACGTTTGTCATCGAGTGTGATGTCGAACGGAACTATCTGCACCCCTTGCGGCACTTTCGTGCGATCTTTAACCGTGATTTTTACTGGGAAACTTTGACGACTCTTGGCTGCAATCGTGCCTTCAAACACTGAGGGATTAGCTTCGAGACCCGGAGGTAGTTTGAGAATGAGGCGATGCTTTTGTTCGGTGTTGCGATGGTTCCGTACGGTAATCTGAACGGTCTGTGTGTCTTCCTTGGTGAGATCGACTCGATACGGATAAGCGCTAACCCAATAGGGATCATAAAGGTAAGCGTAGTCAGCATCGGGTAGAAGGTCTTTATAGAGGCCGATAATGCGTTGCGCCCAGTCGTGATAGCGATCTATAAAAGCGGCGGGCTCCGTCATGAGCACGGAATGCGCGCCCATGATAATGTCGGGCTTCACCTTCTGTAGATACTTGGCCGCCACGAGATAACCTTCTTCAGTGATGGCACTGTTGCGCGCGACGACGCACTCATGACCATTTTGCGCGGGATCGGAGGGGTCGCCAAAAAGATTGTCGCCCGTAAAGACGATTCGTTTGCCATCCAACTCAAGCCACAGCCCGTTGCCAAACTCGGTCTGACCAGGCATCCAGTCGATGTGCAATTTGTAGCCTTCCCATTCAATCACATCGCCAGCATGCAAGATGCGGTCGATCTTCGCGCTTTCAAAACCCGCGTTGTAAGTACCAATCATCGCGGGGTAGTCGTAAGCCCGAGGATTTTCACACTTGTCGGCAATGGTGTCCATCGTCCAAAATTTCACCCCATGCTCTTGCAAGGCGGGAAAGAGTGTGAAGTGATCGCCATGCGAGTGCGAGATCCAACAGGCGTCGATTTGTTTCAAGCCGAGATGCTTCTTCATGTCATCGATAATTCGATTCAGCACGAGCTTTGGAAACAAGCCACAATCAAGAAGCAATGCGTGTCCGCTATCGGCGATGATGATGGCGAAATTCATGCCCGCCATCTCTGGACCGAACATATAGAGATGCGGTGTCACCTGCACGACGTAGTGCACGCTTGTCGGCTTCGTGGCCGGATGCGGTGGGCGCTTGGATAAATCTGCGACGGGATAGCCTCGCACATAATCCGCGCGGAAAGTTGTCAGCTTCTTGCTGTAAGTATTGAGCTGAACGGTCGCGTCATGAATCGGGGGTCCCTGCGCTGAAAGTGCTAGTTGAGGAGCCAGCGTTGCCAGTTTTTCCACCGAAGCCACGAGCACATCAATGCCCTTCCCAAAACCGTAATCCCATTCGGTATCAAACCAGTTCGTCATCTTTGCGCCATCGTGCATGATGCCGCCGATGAAGATGGTGGTCTTGTCACCACTCTTTAAAATATAACTCATGCCACCCGGTGAATGCCCCGGCGTACTGAGACATTGAATCGAACGTCCATGCCATTCAAATGTTTCATCCGTCGCCAGCCATCGATCCACCTTCACCGGTGATTGCGGAGGCCGCACGTAGCTGGCGCCATGAACAGAGTATTTGTCACTTAGTCGCGGGTGCCACTTCCGGAATAGCGTCGGAGTCTCCAGCAAGGCCTGCTCTTCTTTTGGTGCGGCGATTTTTGTGATATTGCGATCAAGCCGATCCACGCCTTGAAGCGACTCACGATGATGATCCGTGAGCAGAACCCACTCGACTTTCTTCACGCCGATCTCGCTGAGGTGTTCGAGGACACTGCCATCGCCGAGATCAATCATCAGCGCCGTATCGCCATCACGCAACAGGTAGGCATTGCAGGTGTCAGTCCAGACGAAGAGGTTTGGGCTGACTTCTTTAAAAGCGGCATGGACGGTGTGAAGACAGAGGCCAAAGGAGAGGATGGTGATGAGGAAGCTGCGGGGCATTTAGTGAATACGCTCGAAACTATCAATTTCATTACGAACTTGAAGAGTAAA
>VFKY01000110.1 GCA_009885275.1 Verrucomicrobiota bacterium
CACCGATGGCGAGCTCAATGACATACCCTGCCGGCATATCCTGCTTGGCAATAGCGACGACATTGACACGCGGCTCGGCTGAATTATTGAGCAGAACGGGTTTTCCTGCCATGACTCGACGAATGGTTTGAGGAATCTCCAGATGACAAAGGTGATACGGACGAAGCAACGTGTAATAAGGGCCTTCACCGAGCTTGAGATAACGCAAGACTTCTGGCTGCGCATCTGGATGCTCTGCCACCAAAAAGACACCTGCAGGCAGATTTTTATTGAGGACATAATCACTGATGGGGATGCCCTTGGCTTTGGCTTCAAGTCCCAGCATGATTCCTCCATCACTCAGTGTAATATCACGAGGACCAAGCATGCCACGTTGCACAATTCCAGCACCAAGACCATTTGCGATGAGTGCCTGCTCGATTTGAAGTTTTGTGCCATCCGTAAAGCTCGTAACTTGAGGGATACTAATGCCATTACGACTCGCCCAATAGGCCATTTCAACAGGCTTTGGATGATGATTAAGATAACCTTTTATATTACCATAAACAACAGGCTTAAATCCCATCTGGATCGCCTCTTCATGAAGCGCTGCAAGAGAGCCAGGTTGATCACCCTGAGCTTCGGTCAAGTAACCCTGCTGACAAAAATAAGAGCCCACGGTTACATGAAACTCTGAACCCATCGTAATCACAGGCAATCCTGCCTTAAGCGCGGCATCAATCGCTTTACTGGCTTGAATAATATCTCCACTACATTCGACGATGATGTCCGAATTGCTCAGAACATCATCTAGAGATGAAGTCAACAGGCTCGGCTCAATATTACTAACACTGTTTATAGAACGCCGAGTCAAGACTCTGGAGACAGCCATGTCACCGAAAGAACGCAGAAGCATACACAGGCCTACCGCAATGAATCCAGTGCCAATGACACCTATCCGAGATGCCTTTGTTTGTGTTTTAAGAGAGTCCTTTTGCTGAAACATTATAATTACATGTGTGATCTGTCTTTCTGAACACACCTTTCAAAGCATTATATTGCCCGACTGCAAGAAATAGCATCACAAGAGTGCATCTAATTTACAGTCCTACAGTTGTATAATACAGAATCAGGGATGCTTATCCTTATACCGATATACTTCTCGTGTGGTGTAGGGAAGAAGACCTGGAAAGCTTTTTATGTGCTCAAATTTTGAGGTATCCTCAAGCACATTACATACCGCCTCTAAATCCTTACTGGAGCGAACAAAACTCATGAACCCAACGTTCATATAAAGCTTTTTGGAAGTGCGATCAGCTTGATCCATGAGCGCCTGTAACTCTGTGACATCCTTGATCCGATAAAGTGCAGGATCATAGCCTTCGGTGAACATGAGAAGTCCACCGCTGATGACTTCTTTTTCAAAATCTGGATTCCGAAGATTGGTGATGTTGCGATAGGAAGCAACCGATTCGCGTGAAGCTTCCAGAGGATATGCCCTCAAGTGATGACGAGGTACCCAAGTAATAAATAGAAACAACAAAAATGACACTCCCATGATGAGTGATGCGGCTCTTTTATGCCATTGCACCAACCCTTGAAAAGCGCCCGCCATGAGAACAAGCAACCCCGGCAGGAATGGGACAAGATACCAGTCGTAAGGACGATGATTTCCAACAAATGCATGCAAAACCATCAAAAGCGGACCTCCAAGAATTAGCGCCAGCAAGGCTCGCTGATTTCGATCACAACCCAGTTTGTAAACACCGTACATCAGTAGCCCAATGAACATTATCATTCCTGTGACGCGTAGGATTGACAAGTTATCCAAGGAAAGAGTCAGGGCAAAACGTAACGGGTTGTTTTCATCAAGCACTGGAATCCAAGGTTGGCCAAAAAACCAGGCGCTTAAGGAATTTTGCCACCAGAGAGTATCCATGATTCCATGTATCTCGCCCTTCGCCATAAACTCCAATAACTGTGGCCAACAAGGCGTTAAATAAGCCAGTATGACGACAATGGTCAGCATGTTACCACTTAGCCAACGAGCCAACAACAACCAGCGAGCCGCCATGGTAAGCCGACGATCCAACAAGCTGACAAATATCATCAAGTTTAATGCTGCCAGCAGATAAACACTTTGAAAATTACTCCACAGGATAAAAAACTGCCCTAATCCTAACAACACCCACCAGCGCCAACGCCCTGTTTGTACAGCCTTACCCGTAATCCCCATCAACGCCGTGATGCCAAGCATAACCAAGCCGTAACCTCGCCCATCAACCCCAAAGCGGACAAACCACGGATGAACAGTGAAATACAAGACCGTCCACCAACCATTCAATCCCCATACACGCAAGGACCACATCATCATTAACAAAGTCAATAGACCGGCTAAAAATACCGGGGCCCGCAGCAACGCTTCACTGAACCAGGGGGCTTCCGCATCAGTCGTCTTCTGAAAAAAAGTCTCATGACTCAAACGGGCAAAAAAGCTATACCCAAGATGATTCGTCGGCTTACGCATACTCCATAGAGTCGTCGTCCATGAGCGCGGTTCTATTTTGATCGATCCATCAGGCTGCCTCTCGACATCATCGAGAATGAACCGACTGGCATTGAATTCTTCATCGCCCCACATGGACTGAAAAAGTCGTGGTCCATTTTGCCAAGACGCATAGACAAGTAAAAGGACACAGACAGCAGTCTGTGTACGCGACCAATATTTGATTTCGGGTTTATCGAGAAATTGCATACCGCTTTTTCTCCGGCGTCCCAACCACGGGCTTGCCATGGTAAGCGCCCCAACCAACACGAGATTTATCTGCAATCCCTTATATAGCCACACAGGCACATAAGACTCTGTGGGAATAGTCTTGCCCTCCATTTTGCGTTTCTCAATCGCTCTCTCCGCTTTGATGGGACGTGGCACTGCCAATATTACAGCCAGCAATGTCATGAAAATCAGCATGCAACTGATGATAAAGATGCGTGACTCGCGAAAGGGTATGCGGCTAATCAAAGAAGACATGTGTAACGGAGATAAAGACATGGCAAGGCTAAAACCATAACGCAAGCGATCAGTCCAGAACAGCAAAAGAAACCCGTTGCCGACTGCAAATGCCACGCTAGCATGCAATCCATGTCTCCTGCCGCGAACATACGGCTTATCCGAATTATCAAGGGCTTCCTCAGCGCCTAAGGTGCGCTGTTGTTCTGGAAGCCCCTTCACTTCTGTTATTACCCGCTGTCGCTGGGCATAGCCTTCTCAAAGAAGCTATACCAACACAGGATAAATTTCACACTATCAATCCATCTATCTCTATCATGTCATCTCAAGTTACTCTCTACGACACCACTCTTCGTGACGGCACCCAGGGCGAAGGCGTCAACTTTAGCTCCAAAGATAAGCTGCGCATCGCTCATGAACTCGACGCCTTTGGTGTTCACTACATCGAAGGAGGTTGGCCTGGATCCAATCCCAAGGATGTAGAGTTCTTTGAACTCGCGAAAAAAGAAACCTTCAAGCATGCCAAAATTGCCGCCTTTGGCAGTACCCGCCGCGCAGATCTAGCCGTAGAAAACGACCCTCAAGTGCGCATGCTATTGGATGCAGAAACGCCCGTGGTCACCTTTTACGGCAAAAGCTGGTTGCTTCATGTCACCGAAGTTCTGCGCACCACTCCTGAAGAAAATTGCGCGATGATCCGTGATACTGTTCGATACTGCAAAGAAGCTGGACGGGAAGTGTTGTATGACGCAGAGCATTTCTTTGATGGCTTCAAAGATGAACCTGTGTATGCCCTTTCCACCTTACAGGCCGCTCTCGAAGGCGGCGCTGATGCCTTGATCCTTTGTGAAACGAACGGTGGATGCCTGCCCCATGAAATCGCTGACATCGTCACCAAAGTTCAAGCGCATTTTCCTGGAACTAAGATCGGCATTCACTCCCATGATGATGGTGGTTGTGGCGTTGCCAACGCTCTCGCGGCCATCCGCGCAGGTGCTGTGCAGGTTCAAGGCACGATAAATGGTTACGGTGAACGTACCGGCAACTGCAACCTCACGACGGTGATCCCAAACCTCCAGCTCAAAATGGGCATCCCTGTTGTTCCCGACCTGACAAAGCTTACAGCTCTGTCCAAGTATGTGGATGACGTTGCAAATCTGCCTCATTTTAATCGCGCTCCCTTCGTAGGCAGTACTGCATTCTCTCATAAGGGAGGCACCCATGTGAATGCGGTGCAGAAGATCGCACGAAGCTACGAGCACGTCCAACCCACCAGCGTAGGTAATAGGCAGGTTGTTCTCATCAGCGATTTGTCAGGTCAGGACAATATCCTCCATAAGGCAACCGAACTTGGACTTACTTTAAAGCGTGGCACTCCTGAAGTGAAACGAATCCTCGATGTCGTAAAACAACGTGAGAATGATGGTTACGAATACGAAACTGCGGATGCATCCATGGAGCTCCTCATCCGGAAAGAGCTAGGGGAATATAAACCCTTCTTCACCCTCCTCGAATATCACACCTCGCACCGTACACACGGTGAGCGCGGCTTTGAACCTTGTGAAGCCACCGTAAAACTTGAGCTCAACGGGGAACGTGTTTACACCGTGGAAGAAGGTGATGGCCCGGTAAATGCTCTTGATTGTGCCTTACGAAAGGCTCTTTCACATGCGTATCCAGAACTAGCTCAAGTTTCGCTGATCGATTACAAAGTTCGCATCATCGACAGCAAAAACGGCACCGCCGCCAAAACCCGCGTCATCATCGAGAGCACTGATGGCACCAACCATTGGGGCAATGTCGGTTCCAGCTTCAATATCATTGACGCCAGTTGGGAAGCACTGGTTGAGAGTCTGGAATACTTCCTCACCAAGAAGCGCGCATAAATTGAATTGATTGTGAGCCATCTTGCTGCGAGGCAAGATGGATTTTTTCTACTCTATTGCAATTACTACCAACATCGATACAAGTTCATTTATGAAGGCCCTTCACCATCTTTTGTTGCTGCTTTGTCTGTTGGGTTTTTGCCAAAAGCTTCAAGCTGCCAATCAAAAAAATACCCCTTATTTCGGAATCCACGTCGTCGATGAGGAAACGGGGCGAGGCGTGCCCTTAATTGAATTGCGCACCGTCAACGATATCCGCAGCGTAACTGACAATGCAGGCTGGATTGCATTCCTCGAGCCTGGTTTGATGGAACGGGAAGTTTTTTTCTATGTCAGCGGTCCGGGATATGAAAAAAATAAAGACGGCTTTGGGTATGTCGGGGTGCGCTTGACCACGAAAGCTGGAGAAACTACCACGGTTAAAATCAAACGAAAAAATATTGCGGAACGTGTAGGGAGGCTAACGGGACAGGGGATCTATCGCGATTCAGAACTGCTGGGACTGCCATGCCCAGTTTCCAATCTCAGCACCGAAGTCATGGGGCAGGATTCCGTGCAAGCCACACCTTATCGTGGAAAAATTTTCTGGCTCTGGGGTGACACCAATGTGCCGCAATATCCTTTGGGAAACTATCAGACAACCTCCGCATTCACTCCGCTGACATTGAAGCCAGAAGATGGCATAAAATTTGATTATCTCACCGATCTTCAAAACCCATCACACATCAGACATATGCTTCCACTTAAAGAGCAGGGTGCAGTCTGGCTTTTCGGCTTGTTGACGGTGAAGGATGCCAAGGGGGATGAAACTCTACTCGCCCATTACGGGCGGCATCAGGGACTGGCCTCCATGGAGGAACACGGTATCGTGCGATTTAATGATGCCAGCGGCGTCTTTGAAAAAGTGGTTTCACTCGACATTAAAGAAAAATGGCGATTCCCACGAGGGCATGCCGTTAAAGTTAAAGAGGAAGAGGGTGAGTTCTATTATTTCGCCGCACCATTCTTCTACACACGAGTCAAAGCAACCTATGAGGACGTCATTAATCCTGCCAGTTATCAAAGCTTAAAATACAGTGATGTCACACTGCAATGGCATTGGCAACGGGGACTCGCAGCCACCACACAATCAGATGAAATGGCTTTAATCAGTACAGGGGGAATGTCCCCCGGACCGGCCCGCTATTCTCTCAAGGATGTTGATACTGGCAAGCCTGTAAAACTACATACTGCGTCCATCCAATGGAATGTCTGGAAGAACTGCTGGGTACTCATTGGTGTGCAAAGTGGCAACAAAGAAGATCCATCCCCTCTCGGTGAAGTCTGGTATGCGGAAGCCGATAAACTGCAAGGCCCTTGGTCAAAAGCAGTGAAGGTCGCTTCACATCCGAGATACAGTTTCTACAATACTATCCATCATGGATTTCTTGATTCCGAAGACGGAAAAATTATCTACTTCGAGGGCACTTACACCTTGGAGTTTTCTGGAAACCCACTTGCGCCGGCACGCTATGATTATAATCAGCTAATGTATCGTCTCGACTTGAGCGACAAGCGACTCGATGTCCTACGTACACCGAAACACTGATCAAGCGATGTCAGTGTTACTTATGTCAAAGCAGGCAATCTCCGGGGGACAAAAAAACCGAACATGATAATGCACCGTACCAATGCCGCGGTTCACATGAAGCTTGAGTTTTTTGACATCATAAAAACCCGCTTCGTAGTTTTTTCCAAAGGAAGGCAACCGCAAAGCCCCAAGTAACGGAAGCCGAACCTGTCCTCCATGCGTATGGCCAGAGAACTGCATCACTGCCCTTTCATCATAGGCAAGCTGATCTGCAAAATCTGGTTCATGCACGAGCACCAGTGCTCGCTCATTCGCTTTCAAACCGCTGGCCACACGATCCCAGTTTGGTCTGCCACTCCAGACACTATTCAGACCGGCAATGATCAACTCTCCATCCCCACATACGACGCGAGTGTGTTCATTCATGAGCACCTCAACGCCCTTTGATATAAGTGCTTTTCGAACCCTGAGAGGATCATCCCAAAAATCATGATTACCAAGGCTGGCGTAAATTCCAACTTTTGCACGCAAGCCTCCGAGCGCTTCTGCTAGGTCATTCATCCGATCGCTGGTGTTGGAAATGTAATCGCCTGTGAGCAAAACAACATCTGGATTTAGAGCGTTGGCTTGTCGCACACACTCGTTGATGTAGTCGGTTTCATAGAGTGGGTCGAAATGAAAATCGGTGAGCGACACCGCACGCAACTTACTTGGAGCGTGCTCCCCCAATGCCAGCTGCACTTCATGCTTCTCGATAACTACTCGATGCCTTTCCAGCATAGAGCCGTAAGCATAGGAACTGCTGCTGCCAATCAACATGGGAGCGTACCCCCACTTCAAACGAGTGAGAAAAGCGCGCCTATTTTCCGATGCTCGTTCAGTTGTCACGGTTGACCTATACAGTAGAGGTGCTCTTGCGTGCGGATGATCAAATGTTTTCCACTCACCGCATAAGAGGCCAGTGATTTATTTTTAAGATCGTTGGTGCCAATCAATTCCAGCTTGCGACCCGCTTTCAAGACATAGCCAACACCCAATTCATCTTGAATGTATATTTTGCCATCAGCATACAATGGTGATGCGGAACACTGACGAGAAACACGCTCTGACCAAATGACTTCACCCGTTTTGGAATCGAGACAGGTGACGATTCCGTTGTCGGCCACCATAAAGAGATCGTTGTCCACCAGCAACATGGAGGGTGTAAGCGGTGCATTTTTATCAGCCCGCCACGCCACGTGAGTATCCGTCACATCCCCTTTACCATCAGGTTTGATAGCCAATGCCACAGCATGATCAAAACCTGTGCTCATGAAAATCAATCCGTTACCATAGATCGGACGAGGCACGACAGAATAGCCTTCGTATCGTACCCGCCATATTTCTTTGCCGTCTTTAGGATTCAATGCGGAGACAACATTACTGCCGGGACTGATGAGTTGCTTCACGCCGTTCACATCGATAAGTAAGGGTGTGCAGAAGGAAAATTTCTTTTTCGAATCTGACTCGCGATTGATCTTCCATCTCACCTCTCCTGTCGCCTTATCCAAGGCCACAATGAAAGGATTCTCTGCGGCGTCAGCATTATAGATGAGCACATCATCCACGATCACCGGGCAACTGCCATTCCCATGCACAGGCTTGTAAGTGAGCTTCTGCGTCTTCCAGACAAGATTGCCTTTCACATCAAAGCATGCTGTTCCGAAATGTCCGAAGTGAGCATAGATAAG
>VFKY01000313.1 GCA_009885275.1 Verrucomicrobiota bacterium
TAATCAACCCCCTTATTCCCTACGTCTTACTTCTCGACAGTTCTATTTGTTCTCTTCTTGGGAAGCTTATCGACGATCGCACAAGATTTGTCGGCAACACCTCTCGTGACAGTAGCTTCTGTGCGCGCCTTGTCCCAAGAACAGGCATCGAAGCAACTGCCGGTTAAATTGCGAGGCGTCATTACCTATTACGAACCCAAGCAACACTTAACTTTTCTCCAAGACGCTACCGGCGGAACGTATATCGAAGCCAACTGGAACATCATTGACTCTCAAAATTACAAAGGGCCCATCAATCCCGGCACTTTGGTGGAGATCGAAGGTGTCACTAACCCTGGACGATTCGCTCCCTTCCCTATGGCCACAGATAAGGCGATAGGACTTCTTGTCAGAGTGTTGGGAGAAGCGCCGACGCCGAGACCTCTGAGACCAATTCGAGGAGAGCTGATCGACCCAAAATTCCACAGCCAATGGATCGAAGTCGAAGCCTTTGCCCGTTCTATTCACATTGAAAAAATGCGTCTCGTCCTTGAACTCGTTTTTGGCGGGCGCAGCTTTGAAGCCTATGTCCCAGGAGATTGGCACGAAAGCGACCTTCCGCAAACTCTGATCAATTCCGACTTGCGAGTACAGGGAGTTTATGGCTCCCTATTTAATGAAGATAGAGAGTTGATTGGACTCCAACTATTTGTCCCCTCACTCAATCATATCGAAGTCATCGATGAGGGTCTCACGCATGCCTTCTCCCAGCCCAAGCGCGCATTGAGGGAGATCATGCAATTCAATCCCGGCGTGGTGGAGCGAATGCGTGTCGCCGGTACCATCACACTATGCGAACCAGGTCATGGTTTTTATCTGCGAGATGCCAGCGGGTCAGCATGGGTGGAGAGCACCCAGACCACCGCATTGCTTCCGGGTACCACCATCGAAGCAGTAGGCTTTGCTGCCATCGAAGAAACGGCCCCCATTCTCCGTGATGCCGTGATTAAAATTGGCTCCATCGGCCCCTCTCCCAAGCCGATTGACTCATCTGTTATTAAAGCATTCGATAAAAGAAATCATGGTGAACTTGTCACTATGGAGGGCTTGGTAATTGACAGAATGATACTGCCGCAAAGCCAGACACTGGCCCTGCAATCAGGCGATATTTTTTTTCACGCCCGTCTCGATAATGATGACGCCAAAGCCGGTCTACCTGAGCGCGGCTCATGGGTCGCAGTCACTGGCATCTGTCAGAATGTCTTTCGAGGTGATGCTTCCCGCATCAATCAAGACAAGAGCAGCCTCCATCCCATGGCACTGCAAATACTGATGCGATCACCTGCGGATATTCATATTTTGGGTACTCCTGTTTGGTGGACTCCCGCTCGATTAGCCATCTTGGCTGGGAGCTTGGCGCTGATCGTACTGGCATCGCTGGCTTGGGCAGAAACACTGAGACGCCGTGTATTGACACAAACGGCCATTATTAAAGAACAAGTAGAACGTGAACACATCGTCGTGGAGCGCTCCCGCATTGGACGGGAGTTACATGATACACTGGAGCAGCATCTCGCCGGAGTAGCCATGCAAATGGAAGCTGCCGAAGCGCGACTTGCGACAGATACGAACTCAGCAAGTGATTCACTCAAACTAGCTGGTGCCATGCTTCGACACAGTCGCACCGAAGCGCGACGCTCAGTCTGGGATCTGCGCTCCCAGATGCTGGAACAGTTTGGATTCACTGGGGCTTTACGCGAACTTGCCACATCCATGTCGAACAATGAACGCACGGTGAGCGTCGAAATTCACGGGGATGAACGACGGCTCGACAGTAAGACTGATTTTCATCTGCTTCGCATTACTCAAGAAGCATTGACAAACGCTATTAAACACGGAAACCCTTCCGCGATCGCAATTAGTATTCACTATTTACCCAATGAGATTCAACTAACGATTGAAGACAGCGGCAGTGGTTTTGATCCAAAAGAAAATCACCATCCCAGCGCTCCTCACTTTGGTCTCTTAGGCATGAAAGAACGTGCCGGTCAGCTCAAGGGAACACTCAACATTATATCTGCCATTGGAAAGGGTGCTCGCATTCATCTCACTGTTCCGAACGTCACCACGCCATGAAAACAAATACTCCCATTCGACTGCTGCTAGTAGATGACCATTTTATTATTCGCATGGGTCTCGCAAGCTCACTCAATCAAGAAACAGACATCGAAGTGGTTGCTGAAGCATCTAATGGCACAGAAGCGGTAGCGTCTTACCAAAAAAATCTGCCTGACATCACACTTATGGATGGTCGGTTACCCGACTTTCATGGCATTGAAGCAACTTCACAAATCAAAGCATTATATCCTACTGCGCGCATTATCATACTATCCATTGATGAAACCGAAGAGGATATTCACCGAGCGATCGCGGCCGGCGCACGATCTTATTTACCAAAGTCCATTGAACGAGACGAATTGCTATTGGCGATACGTACCGTCCATGCAGGTGGCACTTACTTTCCTGCGAGCATCGCTCAACGCATAGCGGAACGATCCAAAAGAATCGCTCTCAGTGAACGGGAACTAGAAGTGCTGCATCAGATTGTGTTGGGACAAGCCAATAAACAAATCGCAGATACTTTGGGAATTGCCGAAATTACCGTCAAAGTACATGTCAGTCATATCCTTGTGAAGTTAGGCGTACCCGACCGAACACGCGCTTCCACACTGGCGATCGAGCGCGGAATTGTCCGCCTATAACTACGACCAAAACTCTACGCGCTACCCAATGCGTTGATTTTGAGTGCTTTAACAAGTATTTAAGTCCTGATTCAACCTTAAAAAAAGTATGGCACAGAGTTTGCTTTGCTAATACTTATGTATAATAGTCACTTATCTTATTGACACATTATTTAAAAAACACATGAAATCACTAATAATTACTCTTTTAATCGCAGGTGCAATTTTCTTAGCTTACGACTTATTTATTGCCGCCCCTGAAACGCGGGAAGTATTTTCGACACCTACTGCGGCCTTTGATCCCATCGCGAGCATTCCTATCGAAACACCTCCGGTTGATCCTCTTGCAATCACTGCACCCCCAGAGGTTTTAAAACAGATCGAGCAACTAGAGTCCGCGCCCGTCATCATTAACAAATCAATCGCTCCTGATACAGTGGTGCAGGGCGAAGCTCCTCGCATTGAATTGCAGAAATAGGAGCACAGCTCTCAAGCAAATTAGTCATCAAAGCCCTGCGCTTTGCGCCATTCTCGATATTTTTCCAACTCTGTCTCGACTAATTTTAGGCAAAAGGCCAGCACCGTAGCGTCATCAAAATATCCAAATCCTGGCACGATATCAGGAATGGCATCTAAGGGGTTAAAAACATAAACAAGAGCCAGGGCGGCCGCCCCAATCATCCAATAGGGAACTTCACGATAACTTCCCTTGAAATAATCCTTCACCATGTGGAGTAGCAGTCGCCCATTCTTCAGGAGCACCTTGAAGGCATTCTGCCCTGCCATTTTTTTATCAATATCCCCTTCGTTTTTTACAACACTTGCAATGATGGTGTCGTAATTTTTATCCCCTTGCGGTGGTAACGGTGGAATAGCTTCAGGCATCGGGATTGAGAAAAGTATTCATCTAAAATACGATTACTCAATGAAAAATTGATTCTGACTATGTTCAGATGTTGTCCTATAATCAGACTGATTGCATTTACCCATAAGTTTTTCGAGGAACTAAAGTTATAGCTCCGTATTATCTTCCTGATGACCCAACTACTCCGTAGCTACTTTCACACAGAACGCGACAGCGTTCGTCGTGCGCTGCACACCACACTAAGAGCCGGGCATCTCGTGGCGGACAAAACACATCACATTAAGCGAGACACACTGGCGGGCCATGAGTTGATCTATTGCTTTAAGGGTGCTGGAGTAGTTAAGGTTGCCGGACATCTCCATCGTGTGA
>VFKY01000206.1 GCA_009885275.1 Verrucomicrobiota bacterium
GAACTCTTGATAAATCACGGCCACACCTGCTTGCCGAGAGTCGTGTGGCGAGTTAAACAGTGTCTCGCATCCGTCAATTAAGATGGTGCCTTCATCCGCGCAATGAGCGCCGCCAAGCACCTTCATCAGGGTGCTCTTACCGGCACCATTTTCTCCGAGAAGAGCCAGCACTTCACCAGATTTCAGGCTAAGACTCACCCCACGCAATGCTTGCACACCGGGAAAAGATTTCACGATGCCTCGCATCTCAAGGAGTGAGGAAGCGCCCGTCATAAACTGAGAGCGTCTTTGAGTGCTTTGCGCATCACTGTTGTATCCGGGTCTACACCAGTCCAAAATTGGATACCTATAACGCCCTGATTCACGAGCATGCTCAGTCCGTCGACGGTTCGACAACCGCGCGATTCCGCATCGCGAATCAAGCGCGTGTTTACCGGATTGAAAATCACGTCCGCTACGACCATGTCAGACTGGAGAGAGCTTAACTCAAGGCCAAGTCTCGCATTCGCATCGTAAAGTCCGATTGAGGTGGCATTGATGACAATGGCCGTTCCTTCTGGGATCGCATAGTCTTCGTGAGAGACAACCAATTCACTTTCGATATGTAACTTGCTGCACAATAATTCGACCAACTCTGCTCCACGCGGTTCGGTACGATTGACGATCGTAATCCGTTTCACACCTGCAAGACCGAGTTCCACGGCAATGGCACGAGCTGCACCGCCTGCACCAAAAAGTACGATAGATTTTCCCTTCGGATCAGTGACCGCAGCAAGTGATTTAAGAAATCCTTTTCCATCGGTGTTTTCGCCGATGAGTTGTTCGCCACGACGCACCACACAATTCACCGCCCCCATCAGTGCTGCAGATTCACCAAGTCCATCGAGATGCGGAATCACAGCGACCTTGTGAGGCAGGCTGCAATTGAAGCCCCGAAAACCCAGCGCACGCGCTCCTCGCACCGCGTCACCGAGGTTCTCTGGAGTGACCTCCATATTGATATAGCGCCAGTGTAATCCGTGGTGCGCAAAAGCAGCCTCAACCATGGCGACGGTGGGATTCCCTGCCGCGCCTTGCGACATGGAGCCAATGAGTTCGTGAAGAAAGTTACCTTGATTGCTCATGGATCAGGAGAAGAATTCACTTTATTTAAGTTCAGGATCTTTCTCTGCATCAGCCTTCTTGTAGAGGCTTGTCGGAATCAACATCTGCGGTGGCAGGGTTTCGCCTTTCGAGTGGCGAATGATCGCATCAACAATTTGAACGCCCATCTTGTCGGGAAACTGAATTGGGTCGGCGTAAATCTTTCCATCCTTGATCGCCTGCTTCCCCTCAGGTTGACCATCAAATCCGATGATTACTACTTGCTCTGTCTTGCCTGCCTTTTCGAGCGCTCCTCGAGCACCGAGCGCGGCGGGATCATTGATGGCAAAGATACCTCGTAAGTCTGAATGAGCTTGCAAGGCGTCTTCCGCAGCTTTGTAACCTAAATCCTTTGCCCCGCCACTCTCCAGTTCCGTGACGATATCAATCTTGGCTTTACCGCTGGCGTTATGAGCATCAATCACTTCACGAAAACCTTTCACCCGAAGGATGCAGGACTCGGCTTGTTTTAAATGGAGCACCGCAATTTTTCCTCCCGCTTCCCCGAGTGCCTCGATCATCGCCTGCGCGGCTTCCTTGCCCCCGCCGTAATTGTCGGTCGCAATCTGAGTAACAATTTTTACGCCGGGTTCGTTGCAGGGTATGTCCACGGTAAAGACAGGAATGCCCGCTGCATTCGCTTCCTGAATTACGGGGATGATTGATTTTGAGTCACAAGGACTCAGAACAATGGCGCTCACTTTTTTTACGATGAAATCCTTAATCTGATTGCTTTGTTTAGCTACATCCTTATCGCCACTGACGATGATTGCTTCGTAGCCCCGCCTCTTCCCCTCGGCAGTGATGCTGTCACCGATGACTTTGAAGAATGGATTATCGAGGGTGAGTAATGAAACACCGATTGTGCCTTTTGATTTGATGCCAGAGGGATTGAGTGCTTCGGATTTGTCGCATCCGGTTAGTAGCGCGACAGTGAAAGCGACGAGAGCGAGGAGGGATTGTTTCATAAATGATCGTTTGAGATTACAGCTTGCCGGTTTTGAGAAATTCATGGCGCACTGTTACGGTGATGCGCTTTCCTGTGATCGAGATAAACGTTACTTCACCCGGTGCGAATTCAAGCATCTTTACATTCTCAAAGCCATCGGGAATTTTCACCACCCCTTGGATATAGTTTAC
>VFKY01000331.1 GCA_009885275.1 Verrucomicrobiota bacterium
CCACGACATTCGCGCCATAGACATCGCCAGTGAGGAACTCCTCGGTGACGTATTTTTCAAAACGCTCGTTACCTTCCTGACGAAACCGATCGCTCTGACGGAAGAAGCTCTGCGAGACGAGAAGCTGCGGTTGATCCGCTTTTGCCACCGCGGCGGGTTTGATTTCTTTGTGATAGACAATCACAGGTCCATTGGCATTGAACGTGAACTGGATGCCATCGACCTTGCTTTCGTGTTTCAGTGCTTCAAAGGGCAGATCGAGCACGGCAAGAGCGAGCATCATCTCCGCGAAGTTCCGACTGGCCTCCGCCATGTTGGATGAGAGGAAAGGACCCTTGGCACCGTCGGCAATGAACTTCGCATAGTCCCGCCAGAAACCATTCACGCTGACGAGGCTGGCGTTCTGTTGGGTGATGCGCAGATGGTAGTAGTTGTTCTCCGCCCATTCTTTGGTCGGACCAAGACTGCGGTAATAGATGCGGATGGCGGCGCGATTTTCCTTTGCTGCATCCTTACCGAAGAAGTTGAGAGCTTCACGAGCGTCGTTCTTTTCATCAGAGACGCTCAAAGCCTTATTCAACCGATCTTTTCTCCCCGCACTGCGCTGCCTATCCTCATCGGAATAGCCCTCTTTCTTGGCCTCCAATGCGGGCATGTCGGCGAGCTTGTCCATCTCCTGCGCTCTTAATGAATTGATAGCGCTACGTGGCGCTGCGGGCATTGATTTTCCATTGACAGCTAACCCACTGCCAGCTGCGCCTGGGGAAAAAGGATCAGCGGTAGCCATTGTGGCGGGAGCAGCGGCCATGGCGGCGCTTACTTTGCCCATCTGTCTTTGCTTCTCTGATTCCTCGCGCAATACGCTACTCGCACTCCCAGAATCAGCGTTCAGTTCCAAAGCTCGACCTCGTAAGGCGGTTTCAAAGAGATGATCCTGACGCTCTTGATCGAGTGGCAACAGTTCCCACTGTTCTCTTAAGTGACGCGCAGCATGAGGAGCTTCGCCTTCAATCCGTTGGGCAAGCAAGGCACACTCGACCGCGTTCAACTGCATATAGGCCCATGGTTGCAGATAGCGCTTCAAATCACTTCCCAAAAGATAGTCGTCCATGAAGGTCTTATCCTTCTTGTTAGCAAGATACGGTTTGATGACCTTGTCGAAAAACGCTGGGTCTTTTCTCGCGAGAAAGAAGCTTAGTTCATGACAGGCGAACTCGCTGTATTTGGCGAGCTTCTCGTCATCTTTGAGTTTAGGCCATTGCAGAATCCAAGCAAATTGAGCGAGATTGGCGTCATTGCTCAAAGTTGTGAATAAAGCATGAACACTGCTCAGGGTGTCATAGGTTTCCAGTTCGCTCGTGAGAACATCGGTGAGGGTGAGCTTGCTTCCTTTGTCGAGCACGGTGACCTCTTTCTTCTGCGTGAAAGGTTTCGCCGGATCAAGGTTCTTAGCGAGTCGTTGATCGGCAAATTTCGTGGGCACCTCCGGTAGTGGCAAGGTGCGCCAGACCGCATCCTTCAAATCTTCGGCATACACTTGCAGATGTTGCCGGTCTCCCAGCGCCTTGCGCTCCATTCGCACCACTCCCTCTTTATCTGGAATGAGATTGTAAATCGTCGGCGAGCTCTCGGCTAGGAAGTCGAGGTTGGTAGTCGCGGCACCAGCAATGTCTAGAGCAGGACTGTTCACAGCCTCCTGTGCGGCACGCTTCATGGCCGCATCAGCGCCGCCGCGAGTACTCCCTGCCACCTGTCCGGCAGCTTGATTAAGCTCTTGCACATCGGTGTTACGGATCTCCCACGGATTCAGCAGCAGTCCCGGACGAGTCAACATGTTGCCGGGAAAGAGTTTCATAAACTTGC
>VFKY01000380.1 GCA_009885275.1 Verrucomicrobiota bacterium
CAAACTGACAGATCTGAAATCATCCGATGGGTTCGATTTTAAGACGATCACCGTGGATATGAGTCAGGTCATACCTGAGAGCCAGAAAAATGAAGCTCTCCAAAAGATTACTAAAGATTCCCCTGAAAAGGCACGGGAGACCATCAGTAAGCTTTTTGATAATCTGCGCGCTAAAAAGTTTCTCTTCGCCGTAGGTGCCGTAGGCGATCACCTCGACCTTGCTTGCGGAAAAAACTTAGACCACCTAAAATTCACCACCGATCCGGCTGTCTCATTACTCTCCAAGCCGGAACTCTCACCGTTGATTCCTTTCACAGGTAAAAATCTCTGCGCGATAACCTATATCAATGCGGCATCGCTTACCGCGATGAATGACCCTCAGCCATTCATCCCTATGCTACGTGGGGTGATCAGTGCGATGAAAGAGAGCGCCATGTTTCAAGAAATGGCTAACAAGCTCGATACCCAACTCGCGGAACTTGCTCCACTTGAGTCTAAGGTTTACGGTTCAAAATGGACGGATCTCATCGCTGCGGCATGGTGGGATAGCGGCTTCCACATGAGCTCTATCGGTGGCGCCACGCCGCGTTATATGCAAGCTGACAAGCCCTTAAACTACGCAGCATTGATTAATAAGCCCGGCGTTCTTTTTGGCATGACCTACCATCATAACGCTGAATACAACATCGCTTTTCAAGCTTGGATGGAAAAGCTTACCAGCATGATTTACAGTGGTGCGCAAGAATTGGTCAAAGCGGGCGTGGCAGGACAAGACGGCGGACAGCAATTCGCGATGTTTGAGCAGTTGTTCCTGCCTACTTGGAAAAAATTTTACCAGGCCGATAGAGACATGAGCGAGAAAGGTCTCGGCAAAGAACAGGCACTTATCATTGATGTGAATGGTAAAATGCCAACTTTGCCGATGCTGCCACCCGAAACCAAAGGCATGAAACTTCCTCGTATCACAAGTATCAATGAAGTCACGAATCGCGCGGAAGTCGACAAAGCGTGGACCGCCATGAGCGCCTCAATTAATAGTCTCTCCAGAGCATTTGGTGGCGGGGAACCTTCACCTAAAACGCCTCCATTATTCGCACTTCCTGATCCCATCAATTCCGAGAAAAACGGGGTCACAACCTACTTCTATGGGATGCCGTTTTTTGCGGGCGATTTGCTCCCCTGTGCTAGCATTAATGAAAAAGTACTGTTACTGAGTTCGTCCAAAGATGCCGCCGAGAGCTATGCCGGTGAAATTAATAAACCAGCGGAACAAAAACTCGATGGTTTTATCTGGAAGCTCGATATCGGCGTCATGTCGGACCTCATTAGCAGCGCTGCTACTTTAACTCCGATGGAAAAACCCGAGCAGGCCAAGGAACTCAAAGACAATCTAAAGTGGCTCAAACCATTTCACGCCATGCAAGGTCGCACGTATCAAGAAAAGGGAGAGTGGCGAACCACACTGGATTGGGATATTCGCGATGTCGTGTCCTTTGATTGATTCCTCTTTACTTAACCCATGCCTACCCCTAGCAGTTTTTACTCAGCATTCGATACCGAGAGCATGTCGCCCCGAAAGGCGGCTGATGGAGAGCATCGCACTGCTTTTCAAATTGACCGCGATCGCATTCTGCACAGTTCTGCTTTTCGTCGTCTCCAGAGCAAGACCCAAGTGTTCCTCTCCGGTGAATACGACTTCTACCGGACGCGCTTGACGCACAGTATTGAAGTCTCCCAGATTGGGCGCTCTATCTGTGATTGGTTGAAAAAAACCTGCGATGAACTCGATGGGGAAGCCGCGATTGATTCCGACTTGGTGGAAGCAGCCTGTCTCTCCCACGATCTCGGTCATCCACCGTTTGGTCATACTGGAGAGCGCACTCTGCATCGTTTGATGGAGTCTTATGGTGGCTTTGAAGGCAACGCCCAAACGCTGCGATTGCTGACTGAAACGCTCTTTGCCGACGGACAGGCGGGGATGCATCCAACGCGAGCCCTGCTTGACGCCATCTTAAAATACAAAACACTCTTCACCGAAGCCAATGGCGCGGTGAATCATTATCTCTACGACGATCAGAACAAGTATCTCGACTTCGTGCTCGACGGTCAGGCCTTCCCGCTGGAGCTGATTCCCGGCAAGGTGCGCAACGGATTCAAGTCGCTCGAGTGTCAGATCATGGATTGGGCCGATGACACCGCGTATTCCATCAACGATCTCGCCGATGGCATTCAGGCCGGTTTTATCACCATCTCCAAACTAGAGGACTGGGCGGCAACCCAGACACTCAGTGACGATGAAACCACTCAGATCGATTTCCTCATCAAAGCCATGCGCGAGCATCGTGTCGAAGCGCGATTAGGGCGCTGCATCGGCGAACACATCCGAGCCTGCGCATTAAAACCCACCGTAAACTTCCTGAGCGGTGCCACCAAGCGTTATCAGTTCGATCTCGAAGTGGAACCTTCGCTACTGGCCAAAGCCAAGCTCAACAAGCGTATCTCCTACGAATTGGTCTTCAAAACACCGCAGCTCCAGCAGCTCGACTTCAAAGCCGCCATGGTGCTTGAGAAACTCTTCGATGCCCTGCGCGAACGCTACATTGAGAAAAGTTCAAGGCACACGCTGCATCTCCTGCCCGAAGGCATCGAGCAAATCATCGAGCGCGGTGAAACGCCCAACACAAGAGCCCGACTCGTCTGCGACTGGATCGCCAATCTCACCGACCGCGGCGCCTTCCGTGTTTACCAACGACTCTTCGACGCCGGCTTTGGATCGATCACGGATTTTGTATGAGACTGGGCGAACAGAGTTGTCATCTCATGCTTTGGCGCGCTTTATTGAATGGATATATGATGCTTATATTCAAATTATTCTATATAGCGTTCTGTTAGAGTGCTATAGTCGCAAGTCATGCCGCCAGATCTAAACAACCCGGTGGATCGTCCTGCCGGAGAACTTTCAACTGATGCTAGCAGTGTCCCTGCGATCACCTTTGATCCAGACGCGACGTTGATTCTTGCCCCGCCGGCGCCTCGTTCCAGCTATGCCGAACAACCACGCGAGTTCATCGGCCTGTATCAACTCATCGAGCCACTCGGTGAAGGTGGCTTCGGCACTGTCTGGCGTGCTGAACAGAGGGAGCCGATTCACCGTGAAGTCGCACTCAAGGTTATCAAGCTGGGCATGGACTCACGCGAGATCATCGCGCGCTTTGAGTCGGAGCGGCAAACGCTCGCCTTGATGGATCATCCGAACATCGCCGCCGTGCTGGATG